>JAAYXS010000115.1 GCA_012515775.1 Phycisphaerae bacterium | reverse complement strand
TGGGCTTGCAGGACCAAACCACAGGGAAATTGATCGGCTGCCTTGACCGTCACTAGGAGCCTTGAGCGATGGCCGTAACCGCACTCTACACCGCTGCCACGGGCATGCAGGCGATGTCCACCAAGATCGACGTCATCGCCAACAATCTGGCTAACTCGGACACGGTCGGCTACAAGGCTTCGCGCGCCAATTTCCAGGACCTGCTGTACCAGATTTACGATCTGCCCGGGGCTCAGACGAGCTCAGATACTACCGCCCCGCTGGGGACTCAGATTGGTCTGGGCACCACGCTGGCGAACACGCAGATTCTTTTCCAGCAGGGTTCGGCGCAGCAGACGGGCCGCTCGCTGGACGTCATGATCCAGGGGGATGGCTTCTTCCGCGTCGAACTGCCGGGCGGCGGCATCGCTTATACGCGCTATGGCAACTTCGTCCGCAATGCGGATGGCGAACTCGTGCTGGGCAACGACTTCGGCAATCGCCTGGCGGATGACATTACCATTCCGACCGACATCCCGGTCGACAGAATCGGAATCGGCAGTAACGGTGAAGTCACCGTGCTGGATCCGGACAACAACATGACCATCGTCGGCCAGCTACAACTGGCGCGGTTCCCAAACCCCGAAGGGCTCATTCAGTTCGGCTCGAATCTGTACTTGCAGAGCCCAGCCACCGGTGAGCCGATCGAGGGCAACCCGGGCGACGAGGGCTTCGGCATCCTTAGCGGCGGCAACCTCGAGATGAGCACGGTGGAAGCCGTAAGCGAACTGGTCGAGTTGATCAAAGCGCAGCGCGTCTTCCAGATGAACTCGCAGGTCATTCAGGCCTCCGACGAGACGCTGCGCACGGTTGCCGCACTGCGGGTGTAGACGTGATTGAAGACCGGATGACGCAGAGGATTTCTCAATGAGCAGGCGATACCGGATAGTCCGTTACGCGGTGCTGGTGCTGGCCGGCGCAGCCGCGCGACTGAGCCCGGCTGAAGGGCTCGCCAATCCGATCGACTTGAAAATCAGGGCGCAGAGTTCAATTCAAAGCGGCGCCGTCAGGCTGGCGGACGTGCTTGTGATTCCGCCCGGCACGGAAGACGCTTTGCCGGAGCATATCCGGCAGGCGGCGGTGGCCGCGGAAGTGCAGGGTCCGGCCACGATGGTTATCAGCTATGACCAGATCGCCGCTCGGCTGAGCGAATTGGGCGTCAATTCCGGCCGCGTGCTGCTTGGCGGCGCGGCCAAATGCGTGGTGAAAGTAAGCGCGCCGCAGAACGCGCCAGAGGTTCGACCATGCGCCGCCGTCGTGGGCTCCAACGGCGTGCCGGCAGAGCGGACTTTGGCCCAGGCATTGCGCGAGCACATTACGGCAGAACTCAGCGCTCTCGGCGGAAGCCCGGAAATCGAGTACGAGCGGGCCGGCGAACCATTTTTGGCGCTGACCACTCCGCCGTGGGAGTTTTCGATTCGTTCGACGGACCGCAATAAGCTCGGGCCGCGCGAGTTCCAGGTTCTCCTGCGACGTGACGGCAAGAACGTGCGTACGGCCACGATCATGGCCCGCGTGCAGCTCTCGAAGGAAGTGCTGGTGGCACGAGCGCCGCTGAACGTCGGCACGCTGGTGCAACGCGAGGCGCTGGCGCTGGAGCCGCGCGTCTTTCAACGCGAGCAGGACCTGGGCCTGGGAAGCTTCGAGCAGGCCGTGGGACAGCGCGTGGCGAAATTCATTGCCGCCAGCCAGATGGTCACCGCGGGCGACCTGAAGAGCGAACAACTCGTGCAGCGTTCGCGGCCGGTGACGATTCTGGGGGGCAGCGGCAATCTGACGGTGCGGCTGGCGGGCGTGGCCCTGGATTCGGGGCAATACGGCGAGACGGTGCGTGTTCGCATCGGTGATTCGCGGCAGCGCCGCAACGTGCTGCACGGCAGGGTTACGGGGATTTCCACGGTTCGTATTGAGGAGGGGCGCCAGTGCCTAGCGTACCCGTGAGTCGTATTGCCGCGCGGCCGCCCTGGATGCTGGGCGCGGCAGCGGCGTTGATCTGGCTGAGCGGCGCGTCTGCGCTGGCGCAGCACAACTCGCTGCTGGGGCTGCGGGCGAATCATGCGGGGGGCAATCAGTGTCGGACCGCAGCGGCTACACAGCCCGCGGCGGCGTGCGATTCGTTCGTGGCCCGGCCGGCGAATGGCATTGTGTTGCCGCCGGCCCGGTCCCAGGCGCGGGCGGCCAACTGCATCGAGCCGCCGCCCAACCCGGTGCTGCTGGCGGTCTCGCCGATCGCCTTCGAACCGCCGCAGCCCAAAGTGATCGAAGTAAACAGTCTGGTGACGATCATCATTCGCGAAAGTCGCACCAGCCTGAACGATGCCAAGATGAAGTCCGAGAAGGACTGGCAGACGCAGGCGACTTTGGCGCGCTGGTTCCGGCTGAATCCGGAAGACCACCTGGTGGCGCAGACCTTCGACCCCGCGCCGGGCGTGGATTGGGACTTCCAGAATACCTACGAAGGCAAGGGGAAGTACGACCGCAAGGATGAGCTGACCACGCGCATTACAGCCCGCGTTATCGACGTCAAGCCCAACGGTAACCTGGTGCTGGAAGCCCGTAAGAGCATCAAGACGGGGGACGAGGTTCTGCTGGCCACGCTGACCGGCGAGTGCCGCAGCGAGGACGTCACGGCCGCGAACACGGTGCTCAGCACGCAGATCGCCGACCTGGAGATCGAGATGCCCGACAAGGGGGCCGTGCGTGACGCCACGACGCGCGGCTGGCTGATGCGTTTGTTCGATTTTGCCAAACCCATCTGAGGCTTATGGTGCTACGTCAAGCGGCAGCAATAGCAGTTCTGGTGTTCCTGGCGCCGGCGGCGCGCGGCGAAATCCGCGTCCAGGACATCGCCCGCCTGCAGGGCCAGCGCACCAACAAGCTCATGGGCTACGGCCTGGTGGTCGGGCTTAACGGCACCGGCGACGGTGACAAGTATTCTTCGACCATGCGCGCCCTGGCGAACATGCACAAGCGCTACCAGGCGCCGGTACTCAGCGACGCCGACTTGAAAGGCAATAACAGCGTTGCCATTGTGGCCGTTGAAGTGAGCGTGCCCGAGTTCGGCGCCCGCGAGGGCGAGACGCTGGACGTAGTGGTTTCGGTCATCGGCAAGGCCAAGAGCCTGGCCGGCGGGCAGCTTTTGACCACTCCGCTGCAATACGCCATGCTGGATCCGAAGGACCCCGCCACGCAGCAAATCTACGCCCTGGCCGGTGGAGGCATCGAGCTACCCGATGCCCTGGCGCCGACGCGCGGCGTAATTCGCAACGGCGCGACGCTCGAGGCGGACTTCTTCTACGCCTTCATTGAGGACGGGGCAATCACGCTGGTGCTGGACGATTCACACGCCGGCTGGACCTGGTCTCAGATGGTGGCGCGGGCCATCAATCATGCTGAAAGCGAAATGGCGCTGCCGACGGTGGTTGACGCCGCCGGCGGGCGGCGCGTGGTCTACCTCGACACCGCCACGGCCCTCGGGCCGAAGAACGTGCGCGTGCGCATTCCCAGTGCTGAACTGCCGAGTCCCGCCGGCTTCATCAGCCGCGTGCTGGAGACGGAGTTGTTCATGCTGCCGGAGCAACAGGCGCGGGTGACGATCAACCGCACCAGCAAGAGTATTGCCTTTACGGGGACGGTAACGATCTCGCCCACCGTGCTGCAGATTCCGGGATTTGGAACGGTGTCGATCAATGGCGAAGGCGGCGCTGCGGCTGGCCCGGCGGGGCTGGTCGGCTTGGACACGGACAAGGTAGGCGGGGCCCGTTTTGAGGAGCTGCTGCAGACGTTGTCGGCGCTGCGGGTTTCGCCGGAGCAGATGGTCGCGGCGACCGAGCAGCTTCACAAGACGGGCACGCTGCACGCCCAACTGCGGTACGAGGAGTAGCGGGCAAATGGCGCAAGGAATTCGACCTGTGAACGCGGTTGGCGCGGCGGGCGTTTTGGACCTGGCTGCTATGCAACGGTTGGGGCGCCCCATTGATGCACAAAATCCGGCTACAGCTCGGTTGGCGGCCACGCAAATGCTGAGCGAGTTGTTCTTCAAGCCCCTGCTGGCGGAAGCGCGCGAATCGTCGCTGGGTGCGCCGTTCATCGACGGTGGGCAAACGGAGTCCATTTTTGGTGAGCGGCTCGACCAGAAGCTGGCGGACGTCGTGGCGGGGCAGCAAACCGGCTTGATCGATGAGATCGCGGGGGAATTGACGCGGACTTCCTGGCACACGCGGCTGCAGGCTGGGATTAAGGGGAAATCGGAATGAAAGAGCGGAGGCCGGGCGCGTTGACCGGAGATTTGGGACGAGTGGCGCGGATTGGGGGGGCGACACGGGACGCGGCGCGCGGCGCGGATTCCGGGCCGGCACGGCTCGGCTCTGCTACGGGTTCTGTTATGGGCCCTGCTAGGGTTGCGGCGTTGAGTGATAACTTGGGGGCGCTGCATGGACTGCTGAAACAACTCGTCGAGCAGGCCGAGGCCAAGCTCGCGGGCTTGCGCACGGCTGACTCGCAGGCACTGCAGGCGTGTGCCGCCCGGGAAACTGAGTTGCTGCAGCAGGTAGCGAGCAACGCGCAAGAACGGCAGATGATCCTTGCGCGAGTGGCGCAAGAGCTGCGGCCGCCACTGCGGCCGGATGCGCCCCTCGCGGAGCTGATCGAAAGATTTCCTGAGCCGCAGGCCTCGATTTTACGGGCCCGTAGCCTGGCGCTGCGCGAATCCGCCGCGCAACTGCAGGGAAAAAACCGGCTTGCGGCGCGGGTGGCACACCATCTGCAAACACACCTCCGTGCGATCTTCAGCGAATTGGCAAAGGCCGCCGCGGAGTCAGTGGTGTACGGACCAAAAGGACAACACGAACAGACCAGACTGCGGTCTTGTCTTGATGCGGTAGGATAAGCGTGGCACTGTTAGGGGCTTCATTCCAGATTGGTCGCAGCGCGCTGGCCGCGTATCAGTCGGCGATCGCCATCACCGGACAGAACATCGCGAACGTCGGCAACCCCAATTACACGCGTCTGTCCGGCCGGCTCACCGCACTGGAAGGCGGCATGACGCTAAGCGGCATCGCGCCGGGTGGGGGCGTGAACCTGTCGGGCCTGCAACGCCACGTGGATGCGGCGGTCGAGGCCCGCCTGCGGATGTCCGCCAGTCTGCGAGCCGGCAGCCAGGCGACGTACGACGTCCTCAGCCAGGTCGAGTCGCTCTACAACGAGCTTTCGAACTACGACCTGTCCACGCAGCTTTCGACTTTCTTCAACGGCTTTTCCGAACTGCAGAATGACCCGGACGAAATCACCGCCCGCAACCTGGTGCTGGATCAGGCCGACGCGCTGATCGGCACGCTGCGCCGACAGCGCGCCGCGCTGCTGCGGCAGGCGACCGACCTGGACGCGGCTGTTCGAGAGGGGGCGCAGCGCGCCAACCAGATCGCCACTGAGATCGCGTCACTTAACGAGGAAATCGTGACGCAGGATGCGCGCGGCCCGGGTTTCAGCGCCCCGTTGCGCGACCGGCGCGACGCCCTGTTGCGTGAGCTCTCTGAGCTGATGGACATCCAGGTGCGCGAACGCGACAACGGCGCCATCAACGTCTACGTCGGCAGCGAGCCGCTGGTCGAGTTCAACCACTCGCGCGGGTTGGAAGTGCAAACGGAGCTGAGCGACGGCCTGTCGCGGGCTACCGTCCGTTTCGCGGACAATCACGGCACGGTGGTCATGAGCACGGGCCGACTGGCCGCCCAGATCCAGGCGCGCGATGAGCACCTGGTGGGGCAGGTGCAGTCGCTCGACCAACTGGCGCGCGGCCTGATTTACGAAGTCAACCGCGTGCACTCGACCGGCTGCGGGCTGGTCGGCTATACGAACATTACCGGCACGTATGCAGTCAACAACCGCCAGGCGGCGTTGAACAGCGCCGCCGCCGGTCTCGATTTTCCTGTTAACAATGGAACGTTCATCGTCCACCTGCGCAACCGCAGCAGCGGCGAGACAATCACGCGCCAAATTGAGGTTGATCTGGACGGCATCGGCACGGACACCTCGCTCGAGTCGCTGGCGCAGCAGCTTGACGGCGTTCCCAATCTGACGGCGGGCGTCACCGCTGACGGGCGCCTGCAACTCAGCGCCGGCAGCGGTTACGAATTCTGGTTCAGCGAAGACAGCTCGGGCGCGCTGGCGGCTTTGGGCGTAGGCACATTCTTCACGGGTACGGATGCCGCATCCATCGACGTGAACTCGACGCTGCGGAGCGATGCGCGGCTGCTGGCCGCCTCGCTGACGGGCGAGGCCGCCGACGGTGAAAACGCCGGCCGGCTGGCGATCCTGGGCACGCGGAGCAGCGCGCTGCTTTCCAATCAGGGCATCCAGGATTTTCAGGCCAGGATGGTCAACACGGTCGCCAGCGCCGCTGCGACAGCCGCGACCGCGCAGGAAGCGGCCGACGCGGTTTACAGCGGCCTGATGGCGCAGCGTGAGGCGGTGAGCGGCGTGAGCCTGGACGAGGAAGCGATCAACCTGACGACTTACGAGCGCGCCTATCAAGCCGCGGCGCGCTACTTCGACATTCTGAACGTTCTCTCTACCGAGGTGCTAAATCTGGTTTCGACGTGATAAGCAGGCAATTAGATGAGATCACGAATGGATCAAGAACGGCGCACTCCCGCGCGTGGGTCACGCAGAACAACGCCGCCCGCGCTGCGCGCTTTCGCAATCCATCGCGATCACAGCGGAACGTAAGACGATGGCGGTGATACCGATCAACATGGCCCGGGTTTCGCAGAATCTGCGAGCGTTCAATCTGCTCGAGACGCTGCGCCGCAATCAGGTCGGCCTGTTCCGCGCTCAAACGCAGTTTGCGACCGGCCAGAAGCTGCTGGCGCCCAGCGACGATCCGCTGCAAGCGTCGGCCGCCGGCGCAATAGACCGCCGGCTGGAGTTGATCAATCAACTCGAGCGCAACCTGGCGCGCGTCAACAACGCGCTAGCCGAGAGCGAATCCGCCATGAACGATGCGATCAGCCTGCTGATGGACGTGCATAACGTGGCGTCCGAGGCGGCCGGTGACACGCTCTCCGACAGCGAGCGCGCCGCGCTGATACCAGTGGTGCAGAGCATTCTGGACCAGCTTGTCGCGGTCGGGAATCGGCCATACCTGAATTCGTACCTATTTGGGGGCAACTACGGCGGGGGACGTCCGTTCGAGTTAATGGCGGACGGCGTGATCTACTATGGCGATGCAGCCCGGCGCTACGCGATTGTGGATACTGACCAGTCTGAAGATTACTTCGCAGTCTCCGGAGCGGAATTCTTCAGTGCAGTGTCCAGCGGGGTGCGCGGAGTGGATCTCAACCCGGCGCTGACGCGTGAGACGCGCATTTGCGATCTGCGCGGCACGACGGGTAACGGCGTATCGCTTGGTATCATCACCGTCAGCGACGGCAGCCAACAGGTCCAAATAGACCTGAGGGGCGCCGCTACCGTCGGCGACGTGCTCGACAAGCTCAATGCCGAGATGCCGGGCGCGCTGCACGCCACGCTGAGCGGCAACGGCATTCAGATTGGCTCGTTGGGCGGTCCAGTGTCGCTCACGATCCAGGACGCCATCGGCGGAGCGACCGCGCGCGACCTGGGCATACTGGCCACGGGGCTCGGGGCGCCGGTGGGCGGGGCCGACCTCGACCCGCAGCTCACGCCCCGCACGCTGCTGGCCGACCTGGGTGGCGGCACCGGCCTCGATTTGACCAATGGCCTGACTATTCGAAACGGCAATCGCTCGGCCACGCTCGATTTCAGCGGCGCCGAGACGCTGGAAGATATTCTCAACGAAATTAACGCCGCCGGCGTGGGCGTCTGGGCGCGCATCGCCGCAGACGGCCGCTCGATCGAGGTGCTGAACCGTATTTCGGGCACGGATCTCACCATCGAGGAAAACGGCGGGCAGCTCGCCACCGCGCTGGGTGTGCGTTCGATGAATGCGAGCACGCCGCTCGCCAGCCTGAACGACGGCCTGGGAGTCGAGACGCACGAGGGAGCGGACCTGCGCTTCATTACGGCCGACGGCACGAGCATCGAAGTCGACCTGGACGGCGCAAGGACGCTCCAGGACGTTATCGATCTAATCAACGCCGCGGGCGGCGGGGCGCTCACCGCGGGCCTGGCCGCCAGCGGCAACGGCTTGTCCATTACGGACAACACGACCGGAGCAGAGACCTTCCGCGTCGAGCGTGCGAACCTCTCGCCGGCGTTGGACGGTTTGGGGCTGGACGTACAGGCAGTCGGCAGCACGCTGACCGGGCGCGACGTAAACCCGGTTCGCACCAACAGCGCATTTACCGCACTGGTCGAGCTGCGCAGCGCGCTGCAAAGCAATGACCGGCGGGGCATTACGCTGGCCGGGCAGCGCCTCGAAGCAACCATGAAGAAACTCCAGGAGGTTCAAGGCCGCATGGCCTCACACGCCAAGGCTATGGAAGCCCGCTCCCGGCTGGCGGAAAACGAAGCCACCGGGGCAACGGTGTTGTTGAGCGACCTGCGCGACGTGGATTTGACTGAAGTGATCGTGCGCTTCCAACAGATGCAGACGGCGCTTCAAGCGAATCTGACCACGTCGTCGACCATTATGAACCTCTCGTTGATTGATTACCTGCGCTGACAGCCGGGGCGTTGGCCCTCGCTGGCGCTTCGGGCTCGGATTTGAGAGGGCTCGGAT
>JAAYXS010000754.1 GCA_012515775.1 Phycisphaerae bacterium | reverse complement strand
GGGCTCGGTCCGCCGATGAGCTGTCGGCCGGTCTGCGGCGGACTCAGATTTAAATTGACCGAACACACACGTAGAGGCTCAGGCTGAAGTGTTCCGGGACGCGGGTTCGATTCCCGCCGCCTCCATTTGGCATAAGCTCTCGCGGGCGTGCACTGGCGGGCAGTGCGCGGCTGCGGGAGCTTTTTTTTCAGCGTGAGCGGGGGCTCCAGAACGCTCTCCGGACCACAGATGCTCAGCGCGGCCAGATGATGTCATCGCCCAGGAAGCGCTGGCCGCCGTCATCGACGCCGTTCGCGCCGATTGAGTACAACAACGGCTCCCCGTCCTTCAGCCGGTAAATGAACGGCCGGCCCGAAAACGGATCCAACCGCGGCTGGGCGACGCTCTTGGAAAGTCCCTCTTCCAGCGTCTGCGGCCATTTTTCGTTTGTCGCGCGATAGGCATGGAGTTCCAGAACAACTTGAGTGCCGTTGCACCTGGCCAGCGATCGGTAGTAAATATCGACGACGTATGTTAACGCCGGGCCCACCAATCCGACGATGCTCCTTGGATTGCGCTTCGCCTCCTCTTGAAGGCGTTCACTGACCGAGCGAGCGGTCTGGAAATCACCAGTCCAACCTGAACGCAACTGGTCGAAATAGTCGTCGATCTGCTTCGTCATAGCCTCGAAGCCCACCGCAGGCGACAACGGGATTCCGTCCAAGGAGGTATCTAACCCGAAAATGTCCCTCGGCAAGACAAGTAGATCGAGGCGGCCGTCGCCATCCGTGTCCTTGGCGAAGCGCTGGGCCATGTCCCAAGCGTGCAGTTGTTCCACTTGCAGTTGCAGGCTCGGCTTGCGGGGGTTTTGGTACATCAGCCGAAGCTTCGAGAGTAGTTTCTCATAGTCCGGGGCATGAGGCGCCAGCCGGGGCATATCCAGCAGCACACGATAAGCCTGTTCACCGATATGCAATCCGATGAGGTACGGAACCAAAAAGGGCTGGTCCTGCAAGTGGCGGCCGGCGCGGAGCAGCAGCGCCACATCATCAGTTGCTGCATCTGCATTCCCCTCGAACAGTCGCAGGCGTGCCCGGACGGCCATCACCTTGGCAATGGCGCGAATGGTGGCAACTTCGGGGAACATCAGTGAAATCATCTCGCCGGATTCGTGCGGTTGTACAAAGTAGCACGCATCCATACGAGCCGCTGTCGCGAAGTGCTCCAAACAGGTCGCGTTCTTCTGTACCCACGCGCTCAGTTGCCGCCGTTGCTCGGATGTCCGTTTGGTTGCGTCGGTTGCGATTATGAGCTCTTCCAGGCTCTCGTCTTTTGAGAATTCGGGAAATGCCCGCTGATAAAATTCGCCGCGTTTTCAGTAATGCCGCGGGAAAACTCCTCGTTCGTCCAGCGCACGTAATTGACCGGCTGCCTCAAATTAGGTCGTGGCGGATCCGCGGCCTGTGCGCGGACGGCAAACACCGCGCCGACGACGAAGAGGCACATCCGCAACACGACGGCTCCCTCTTTCACGTTACACGCCCCCTGCTCTTTCACCAGTTCAGGCGTTTGCCGATGGCTCAGACGGCCTGGCCTCCACAGGTAGCACTTCGTATACCTCGGTAGTTTGCAGTTCGTTTACTTC
>JAAYXS010000753.1 GCA_012515775.1 Phycisphaerae bacterium | reverse complement strand
TGAAGCTCTTCCCCGCCGTCAACGCCGAAATCCGAGACCTGCCGATGTCCGATGGCACAACGGCCCCGCACATCGTCTACAAGAACTACTACGACATCGGCGTGGCTGTCAGCACCGACCGCGGCCTGGTGGTGCCGGTGATCCGCAACGCCGAGCGTCTGAGCTTCGCCGAAGTGGAAAAAGCCATCGCCGACCTCGCGACGCGCGCCCGCGACCGCAAAATCGCGGTCGAGGAGTTGCAGGGCGGCACATTCACCATCAGCAACGGCGGCGTCTTTGGCTCGCTGCTTTCAACGCCGATCATCAATCCGCCGCAAAGCGCCATCCTCGGCCTGCACGTCATTCAGGATCGCCCGGTAGCGCGCGATGGGCAGGTGGTGATCCGCCCCATGATGTACCTCGCGCTAACCTACGATCACCGCATCATCGATGGCCGCGAATCGGTCTCGTTCCTGCGGCGCATCAAGGAGTGCGTCGAGGACCCGCGCCGCATCTTGGTGGAAATATAGATTCCGCGGCTCCCTTTACGCCGGTCCGGCCGCCGAAAGGGCCTGCCGCGGTCGCGTGCAGCCCGGCGCCGTCACAGGTTCTTTCGAACCCACTCCATCTTCTCTCGGGCGCTTTTTCCCGAGTAGATCGGATCCACGCGCAGCGCGCGCTCGAAGGCGGCCAACGCCTCGTCCCGCCGCCCTTGCAGTACGTGCCAGTCACCCCGCGCGATGTCAATGCCGCCGTTCTCCGGCTCCAGTTGCCGCGCCCGGTTGAGCGCGCGCTCGAACTCCGGTCCCAGACTGCGGCGAAGAAGCAGCAGTTGCGCGAGGCTGATGTAACCCGCAGCGTTTGGGCTGTAAGTCAAGGCCTGCCGCAGCGCCTGCTCGGCCTCGGCCATGCGCCCGCAACGCTTATAGATGTAAGAAGCGTAGTACCAGGCGTGCCCGTCAGTCGGATCCTGCTGCACTACCAGCTCGATTTCCGCAATCGCCTCTGCGTGCCGTCCCTGCAGCGACTTGATCTCCGCTCCCATGACGCGCTTCCACAGCGGCAGCATGTCCTTGGGATCACACACGCCGACCCGCACGCCCTCGCCCGGGCTGCCCACGTACCCCAGCGACGCCAGGCGCTGCACCTCTTCGGGCGACAGCCCCTGCGTCTGGGCCGCAACCTGCTCCGGCGATTCCCAGCGGCTCATCGTCTCAGCCAGCCGCGCCTCCAGCTCGCCCACCTCGTCCGGTGCATCCGCAACCAGGTTCCGCAACTCGTGCGGGTCGGCCTTCAGGTCGAAGTACTCGGGCCGCGGCGCAAGTATGTACTTGTCATGCAGCCGCCGCAGCCCATGCAGCGAGGCCCAGCCATTGTTCAGCCGCGACGCCATCGTCTCGATATAGAGGGCGCGGTCTTCGTCCGGCTTAGACGCCAGCAGGTGCTGCCCATCCAGCCCCGCGGGGACCGCAACGCCAAGCAAATCCAGCACCGTGGGCATGATGTCCGCCAGGCTGACCACGCGATCGTCAATCACGCGCGGCGCGCCAAACAGCGCCGGACTGTTGAGGATCAAGGGAACGTGCAGCGTCGAGTCGTATATCAGGTACGCGTGCGTCGGCTCACCATGTTCCTCCAGCCCCTCGCCGTGATCGCCGGCCACCACGACCAGCGTCCGCCGTTGCAGCTTCTTTTGCCGCAGCAGCTCCAGCACCCGCCCAAGCTGCGAGTCCACATACGCGATTTCGCCGTCGTATCGACTCTGCCCGTCTCCAGCGAATGCCGGCGGTGGGGCATAAGGAAAGTGCGGATCATAATAGTGAATCCACGCAAAGAACGGGTTCTTGCGCGACCCATCGTTCAGCCAATTCAGCGCCGCGTCCGTAACGGCCGTCGCCGAACGTTCATTGGCCATCGTGTCGCCGAAGTGACCGACCACCCGGTCCGGCGGCGCACAGGCATCATCATACGTCGCAAAGCCTTGCGCCAGGCCATACCGGCTTTCCAGCGTGAAGGAGCTGATGAACGCCGCCGTGGCATAGCCCCGCGCAGAGAGGATTTCCGCCAGCGTAGTCTGCTCGTCCGCCAGGCGGCAGCCGTTGTCCCGCACGCCGTGGGAGGGCGGAACCAGGCCGGTCATCATGGTTGCGTGCGAGGGTGTCGTCAGCGGCGCCGGCGCAATCGCCTGCGCAAAACGCAACCCCGAAGCGGCCAGGGCATCGAGATTGGGGGTGCGCGCCGCCGCATATCCGTAGCAGCCAAGATGATCGGCGCGCACCGTGTCCAGCGTTACGAGAAGCAGATTGAATCCCGCTGCCGCTCCCGGCCTCAATCCCTCTGCCCCACCCGTGGTGCGGACGTAGTAAGCGACTGCTGTGCCGCCGATTGCCAGCAGTACGGCGCAGATCAGTCCTATGCTCCGCCAAGTGCGGCCTCTGCCCCCGCCCCTCGCCGCCGGCTTCGGGCGGCGAACGTCACGTTGCCTGCTGCGGCGTACCGCCATTCAGGTCACTCCTGGAACTCAAAGGTTCAAGCGCAACGCGGGAGCTATCGGGCAGCCGGTTTCACCCTCGTGCCTTCAGGGGCCGGCCTGATCCCACGCCGCTGAACCGGTTTTTGGGTGGATGGTCTTTTTTGCTCACGCGCGGCGAGCGGCCGTTGTGAGCAGTCCCCCAGGTTGTGTGCCCTCGGTTACTGCCATCCTCCTATGTACACGGCTAATTGTACCAAGAAATCCGGTGAATCAATAACATTTCTTAAAAATCGCGTGCAACGTCCGATACGGGCGTCGAAGAATCATGCGTGGGCATACACCCAATGCTCGCGCACCTCGTGCGGCAGCATTCGCTTGATGTCGTTTATTTCGCCGGTGGTGATCCGCTGATCCAGTACCCTGAATGTCGCCTCAATGGCACGC
>JAAYXS010000752.1 GCA_012515775.1 Phycisphaerae bacterium | reverse complement strand
CCTGCTGGCCGGACGTCCATCCCTGCTGGCCGGTCTGGCTCCAGGTGCCGTAGCCCGCGACGCCATATGGTCGCTGGGCGCTCCAGGTGGGTTGATCACTCTGCCACTGCGTGCCGGCCCCCTCCTGTGTACTCATCTGCCCATAATCCCAACTGGGCCGCTGCTGCCACGACTGCGTGGTATACTGACGCTGACCGTAGTACGGGCTATACTGTCCCGAGTACGGCACATTCTGCAGGCCGTGCTGGCTGCTCGAAGTGTACTGATCTCCATAAGGGTTGTATTGCCCGCTGTACTGACCCATTTCCGGATACGCCTGGCTCCCCATCTGCTGCGCCAGTCCGACACCTGCCAAGCTCAGGGTAAAGGCGCCCAACACCAATGCTCTGATCATGCTGTACTCCCTGTCATGTAGACAACGTCCCGAGACACCCGCGTGCACTCGTCATCTAAGCGCATTATACCGGTAGGAATACAGGGGGGGATTTAGGCACACTGAATTCACCGTCACGTGACCAGCTTGTATACGCGCCGTAAGCCGCGCGCGGCGCGCCGCCCGAATAAACGCATGCCATTGGTCTGCTGTGCCCGACGACACAAGTATTAACACTGCGGCGCCGCGCTACGCCATACAGGTGACTGCGTTATCGATTAGAGCCTCCAACCCGATACGACTGTTCGTCATTAATCGACTCGTCACACGATGGCCGGTTAATCACCCCACTACTCCCCGCCGCACGTCCTCGAACACGTAGCCCCGTTCATCGCGCTATCGTCCGGCCTCGTGGGGATCGGCTTGCTGCGACGCCGGAAGCTTCGGGCTGCTCACGGTTTACTCGCAGCTCTGTTGAGTTATTCTCTGCGCACTCAGTAATGAGGTGACGCATTCGGAAACGGAATTCGAGGATCGAGCCTGCCCGCATGAACCACGTTGAGCGTTTCCGCGCCGTGATGAGCTTTCAGCCGGTGGACCGCTGGCCGCGCTGGGAATGGGCCATGTGGTGGGACAAGACCATCGCGCGCTGGCACACCGAGGGCCTGCCCCGCGAACTCAATCACCTCCAGGTCTTCGGAATCGCCCAATATTTCCACCTCGATCCGTACCAGCAGTTCTGGTTCAGCCCGATCGACCCGAGCCTTGCGCCCTCCGTGACCGGCCGCGTCGCGGATATGGACGACTACCGGCGCATCCGCCCGCACCTCTTCCCGTCGCACGCGCCGGTTATCGCCGACATGGCGGCCTGGGCGCAGCGGCAGCGGTGCGGCGACGCGGTCGTCTGGGGCACGATCGAGGGTTTCTTCTGGTTTCCGCGCACGCTGCTGGGCTTTTCACGCCTCATGTTGGCGTTCTATCGCCAGCCGGAACTGCTGCACGCGATCAACAACGACCTGCTGGAGTACAACCTGGACCTGCTCGAGCGGGTGTTCCGCGTGTGCGTGCCGACCTTCGTGACGATCGCCGAGGACATGAGCTACAACCACGGCCCGATGATTTCGCAGCAGATGTTCACGAGCTTTTTCGCGCCGTACTACCGCCGGCTCGTGCCACGCTTGCAGGAGCGCGGCATTCCGCTCTTTGTGGACACTGACGGCGACGTGACGCTTCTGGTGCCGTGGCTGCAAGACCTGGGAGTAACCGGCGTGTTGCCGCTGGAGCGCCAGGCCGGCGTGGATGCACTGCGCTTGCGAGCCCAGTTCCCCAAGCTCTGCATGATCGGCCATTTCGACAAGATGACGATGAGCCGGGGCGAGCCGGCCATGCGGGCCGAGTTCGAACGCCTGATGCCGCTAATAAGAACCGGCGGCTTTATTCCCAGCGTTGATCATCAGACGCCGCCGGGCGTATCGCTGGAGCAGTATCGCTCCTATCTGCGATTGCTCGAAGAGTACACGCGCGGGCATTAAACACGTACGCGCGGATACTTTGCGGGGCTCGGATCATTGATCTTCAGCGGGTGGACTGCGGCGTTGCTTGGTTTCGGAGCGCAGCCGCTTGCCGCGCAGCCGCCGTTCGCGCGAGCCGGCCGTTGGGACGGTCGGACGGCGGCGCGGCGCGACATACAGGGCTGAGGCCAGCAATTCGAGCAGGCGTTCTTCAGCGGCGGCGCGGTTTCGGACCTGTGAGCGCTCCCCCTGCGAGACGACCCGCAGGCGGGCGTCGCGCGTCAGCCGGTTGCGCAGGCGCTGACGGATTCGGGCCTTGTCCGCGGACGAGAGCAGCGGGCAGGCCGCGAAGTCGAACAGGAGAACGGCGCGCGTGCTGACCTTGTTTACGTTCTGTCCGCCGGGACCGGCCGAACGTTCGAAGGCGAACTCGATCCATGGCGTCAAATCGGATATGTCGAACTGGCGTCGCGACATCTGCCCCACCGCGCTGGCGGCATTCCCGGGCATATTTCGAAGACTCGCCGCAGCGAACACGCTTCGCCGTGGCGAGCCCCGGATTTCATCATTCTACGCGGTGAGGCGTGTTGGTGGCATTCCGGGGCGACCGGCCCCGGCTCTGATCAGCACAACGCCAGGTAGGCCGCAGCGAAGTAAATCGCGATGCGGATTCGTTGCGGTGTCCAGGCAAAGAACATCTTTCGCCTCCTCAGGCTGATTCCGCCGGTGCCGAACGCCGTCGGCATCGAGTGCCGCCGATCTCGTGGTTCGAATCCCTTACCTGCTCTGTTTCTATGCACATGGGGCGGACGGATCAAGCCTGGACCGTTCCGTGCACACGCGGGCGTCAGCCCAATCGACTAACGCGTCGCAGCGCGCCCTTATTACCGGGTTACCCCAGGTCGAGCGGCCGGTTGCAGTGCCGGATAACCGACAGGGCCCGGTAACGCACGCGGGCAATGCCACCGGTAGT
>JAAYXS010000751.1 GCA_012515775.1 Phycisphaerae bacterium | reverse complement strand
CAGGCGAAGCGCAGTTACAAGCCCGCACACACTAGGTAATCGACTTGGTGTCCTGGTGGGGACTACGGCTCTGCGTCTTGGGTGAGCCGCGGCGCGTCTGCCGGGCGCCCAACGTAAGCGTAATCCGCGCTGATCAGGATCTGGTCGATCGTAGTCGGAATGCGCGTGAAGTCGGCGAATGCGTCGGCCGGTATGGCGAAAATGTTGTGCTCGTTTTGAAACTTCCGCACCGACGTATCTCGGAAGAGCACATTTACGACCCGCCCCTCGTGGTTCGTCTGATGAAACGGCGGCTGGCCGAGACTGTTCATGTCCAAAGCCAGCGCCTCGACTTTGACCACCTGCCCGTCAATCTCGTTGCTGCCGAGCTGATCGAGCTGACCAGCGGCCTCCGGCGGAAGCTGGTCCAGTTGGCGGTATAGATAAGAGCCGTACGCATCGGCCGCGGACCCGATTTTCGGCAGTTCCTGATCCAAGTTGTAGTTGCTGTCGGTTGGGCAGAAATAGATGCGTCGCTCGAGCGTCTCGGCAATTAAGCCCCCCAGGCCGGTGTACTGGAGCGGGTGCGGCGTGGGATAATCCGGATTGGCGCCCGCGCCGATCCAAAGCTGGTTAGTGGCCGTGGCGCTGGCCGCGAAATCGAAAGGGTGAGCTGGTTCCGGACCGCGGGGCAGAAATCCGCGGTTGGTGTGGGCGTACGCGTGCAGAGCCAGGCCGATCTGCCGCAAGTTGCTGGCGCAGACCGTCAGCCGGCCCGCGGCGCGGGCGCTGCTCAGCACTGGCAACAGCAAACCGGCCAGCGTCGCGATCACCGCGATCACGACCAGCAGTTCGACCAGCGTAAACCCTGTTTTCCGCGCCATGTGCGAACTCGGCCAAACGGCTCGAAACCGATTGAGACAGTGCACGGGATGCGCCACTAGACTAACGCGAATTCTCGTGAAAAGGAACGCGCGCGGCTAGCCCAGACTGATCAGGCTCGACGTCAGCAGATCACCGATGCGCGGCGCGGTAAGGTCGGGCCGCTCGCCGGGCGGAAGCTTTTCGAGCACGTCCGCAGTCGCGTATTTGCCGGAGAGCACCAGCGCGGCGCGCATGCCCATGCGCTTCGCGCCGGCCAGGTCGGACAGCGGGTCGTCGGAAACCACCAGCACCTCGGACGGCGGGATGCCGAGCTCGTTAAGCGCCTGCTTGAAATAGGCCGGGCTGGGCTTGCCGATCAAGACCGGCTCAACCTGCGTGGCATACTCGATAGCGGCGACGATCGCGCCCACGCTCGGCGCAACGCGCCCGAGGGCGTCGGGGTACAGCCGGTTGCGGTGCAGCGCGATGAACGCCGCCCTGTGGCCGACAATCGCCTGGCACGCCGTGGTCAGACGCTCGAAACTCAAATCCAGATCGAGCCCAACGACGACGGCATCCACGGCGGCGTCGTTGACGACTTCAAAGCCGGCGGCCCGAAAAATCTCCTGCAGTGCGGCATTGCCCATTACAAAACACCGGCGGGCCGACAGCGTGCGCAGGTGGTTTATCGCCGCCGACGTGCACGTGTGCAGCT
>JAAYXS010000750.1 GCA_012515775.1 Phycisphaerae bacterium | reverse complement strand
GCGCAGGCTGCGGTGCCCACAGCCTTGTGCTCTTGACGCTCGGAACGGGAGTCGGCGGGGGAATCGTACTCGACGGCCAAGTCTGGCACGGCGCCGACGATTCGGCCGGCGAGATGGGACACACCATACTCGTCCCGGGCGGCCGGCCGTGTCGGTGCGGCCAGGCCGGCTGCTTCGAACGTTACTGCTCGGCCAATGCGATCGCGGCGCGCCTCGTCGAAGCAATCGAAGCCGGCGAAGACTCGATGCTCGCCGCGCAAGTCAGAGCCGGCGGCGAAGTGGACGCGATGGCGGTTCAACACGCCATGGAAGCGGGTGACGCGCTGGCTTCGAGAATTTGGGATGAAACCTGCTATTACCTGGCGCTGGGTTGCATCACGATTGAGCGCATGCTCGCGCCGGACCTGATCGTTCTGGCAGGCGGACTGATCGGGGCCGGCGACCTGCTGCTGCGTCCGGTGCAGGAGTATTACGAGAAGCTGCGCTGGAGATTGACTGAGCGCCTGACTCCAATCGCGTTTTCGACGCTAGGCAGCCAGGCCGGCATCATCGGAGCGGCTATGGTCGCCCGGACTATGCCCACTTAAGCACTGAGCACTGACAAAACGCCACGGCTCAGTCGTTCAGGTCAACATCGAGTTGCTGTGCGGCCGCTTCGGCGGTGTGCTGGATCAACACCGCGATCGTCATGGGCCCGACGCCGCCGGGCACCGGCGTAATCAATGCCGCGCGCTTCGCGGCCGGCTCGAAGTCCACATCCCCGACAACACCTTCGTTGTAACCGGCATCGATGACTACCGCGCCGGGCTTGATCCAGTTTCCTCGCACGAAGCGCGGTTGCCCACAAGCGGCGATTACCACGTCCGCGCCGGCGACTATGTTCGCCAGATTTCGCGTGTGCGAATGGCACAGCGTCACGGTGGCGTGCGCGTTGATCAGCAAAGACGCCATCGGCCGGCCCAGGATCGGGCTGCGCCCAATGACCACCGCATGTACGCCCTTGAGCTGGACCTTGTACTCCATCATCAGACGCATGATGCCGGCCGGCGTGCAGGGCACGAACGCCGGCATGCCCAGGATGGCGCGGCCTAACGTGCAGGCCGTCACGCCGTCAACGTCCTTTTCCAGCGGAATGGCCTCGAATACCGCGCGGCGGTCGATGGGGGCCGGCACGGGGTGCTGCACCAGGATTCCGTGAACGGCCGGATCGCGGCCCAGGCGCTGGATATGCTCGACGAGGTCCTCCGTGCTGATGCCGGCCGGCAGCTCGACCGCGATCGAGGCCATGCCGACCTCGTCGCAACGTTTGCGCTTCATGCGCACGTAAGTGGCCGAGGCCGGATCGTCGCCCACCAGTACGGTCGCCAGGGTCGGCTGTACGCCGGTGCTGGAACGAATGCGCTGCACGCTTTCCTGGGCGGCGGCCAGAATGGTGCGCGCCAACCGCCGCCCATCCATCAGCTTGGTCGTGTCAATAATGCCCATTGCGGCAGAATACAGCGCGGTCACACGCCGGTCGAGGCGTCGGCGGCCCGCTGCTCGGCCTGGTCGGCATAGCACTCCGCCGGCCCAATGACCTCCGGCCAGATATGCCTTTCGAACAAGAACTGCCGAACGCAGGCACACAGGTGGCACTTGTTGGCGTAGCCGCCGGGCGATTCCTGGAAGCCGTGGGCCTGCGCGCGGCGCAGCAGTTCGTAGCTTCCGCCGCAGACAAGCGCCGCAACGACCGGATTATCCTGCCAATGCTGCGCCACGTCCTGCCAGACCTCTTGCACGGTCGCGTGGACGGCGTTGCCCAGAATGATTCCGCTGCACACGCCGGGGAAGATATTGCCGTGGCCGTCGATGTGTACGTGCCGGCTGCCGAGGATCGCCTTGGCGCAGGTTTCGCCGCGGAACTGGGCCGCCGGGTAGCGCGATAAGAAGTGGGGTAAGCGGAGCGCGGCCCGCCCGGTCAGGCGCTCCTGGTGCCGGCGCAGGGCCGGGTCGAACGCTTGCCGTCTTTCAGCCTCGCCCGCTCGCGTGAGGTCCAGCGGGGCGTTGTAGAAATCCCACCAGCGCACGCGGACGCGTCCCGGGCCGAGCACGGTGCGGGCGGTTTCCACGCAGCGCCGCACGCGCTCGAAGGGCACGAATTGCTGGTGAAAAACGTCGGCGCTGACGACCAGCATCCGCAGCCCCAACCCGTCGAGCACTCTCAGCCGGGCGCGCGTCAGCTCGTCATCGGTCGCCCAGAAGGCGTTGGTTTCGATGTTGTCCGGCGGCGTCAGCCCGGCTTCGCGAGCCTTCTGCAATATTGCCAGCAGCCGCGGCCAGTCGCCGAACGGCTCGCCTCCCGCCAGGTGGACCCGCATGGTCTTGCCGTTGGCGGCGGCGTGGCGGTCCAGGCCGCGCCACAGCTTCACCGCGCGTTCCATCGGCATGTCGCCGCCGCGGTCCGGACCGCCGAAAACGTAGCAGAAGGCGCAGCGCGCGTTGCACCAGTACGTGAGCAACAGCCCGGCGAACTCCCAGCATGCCAATTCGGGTTGGCCCGTGTTAGTCAATCCCATCTGCGATCCAGGCGCGGCTCGCCGTTGCCACGCTTGATTTCCGCGGCCGGCACGTCCGGGGCGTTGCCCGCTAGCGGCCGCACGATTACGGCGTCACCGCTGGCGGTGCACTTGCCGTTCGGCAGGCGCTGACTGTCGAGGTTTATGATGGCGTTGGCGCCCTGGCGCGCGGCCAGCGCCTTGAGTGCTTCGACGGCTTCGGCCGGCGAGCGCTGGCCTTCGGTGAAAAGGGTTTCGATCTGGCGCACGACCTGGAAGCCGGCGATTACGGCGGTCGAACCGGTCGCGATTACCTGCGCCGCCAGTTCGCTGATTTCGCGCTGCTGCTGCTGAAGTTGGTCATGGGTGCGCTGCCGTTCCTTCCGGCAGCGTGCCGCCAGCGCCGCTTCACGCCGCCGCTGCCAGAACCACACCACGATCGTCAGCACGAGCAGCGCGCCGGCGGCAGCGACGATCTTCGCCACGATGGGTTCCTGAAACGGCAGCCAATCCAGCATAAACCTGCCCTGGCTCGGGCCAAATCCTGGCCTTGCGCTCATGGTGACGTAAGACGCTCTCGGGGTGGCCGCATGGTCCGGCTCCGCGGCGCCCGCCGCGCGCCCGCACAAGTATAGCCCGCTTTGACGACCGCCCCTAGCGACGCCGCGCCGCCGCACACCCAGGGCGCAGGTGCCATGCCCCAAGCCGCGTAACGGCGCGGGGATGCCCCACACCAAGGAGCCGGGCGTCCGAGCGCGAAGCGAGTGCCGAACAGTCCGAGCCCGAAGCGCGAGCGAGGGCAAGGGATCAAGGGATCGAGGTATCAAGAGACCCGTTCCGGGCCCGCAGCGCGGGCCAAACAATCCGAGCCAGAAGCGCGAGTGAGGGCCAATGGTACACACCGGGGGGGCACGCCCCGGCTCTGCTCTTCGCTTTGTCCATCTCTTCAGGCTTCTCGCTCCTCCAAAACGCGGCGTCGTAGAATCTGCGATAAGTGCACCTCCCTGGGGAGCATGCGCCTCGGGCCGCCCCCGAATCTGCGCGTCCACGGCCCAGCGATCTAGCTTTGCCCGAGCATCCTGAGGACGAGCCGTTGCAAATCCAGCCCGTAATAAACAATGGTGGTTGCGGCCAGCGTCCACGCCAAGATCGCCGCCTGAAATGGCCGGTCGTGCAGCACCACATCTGTCGGGCCGTCGACCCGCCCGTGTTCAACGAGATATGCAAAGCGGAATATCGCGTATACCACCAGCGGCAGCGTGTACACCAGGTAATTAGTGTGGAACGTGTGCACCGTGCGCGCGTCGGTGGCATACAGCAGAAAACTGACGACCGCGATCCCCGCGGTCAGCGTCGTGAAGTGGTCCAGTAATTCCGGCGTGTACAGTGACAGCGTGCGCCGGTGATCACCGGGACTGCCCGAGCCATTCTCGGCCAGCGCGCTCAGTTCGCAGCGCCGCTTGCTGAATCCCATGAACAGACACAGCGTGAAAGTGCAAATGACCAGCCAATGCGAGATGGCCACCCCGACCACGACCGCTCCGGCCATGGCGCGCAGCACGAATCCCAGTCCGATGCAAACTACATCCAGCAGCACGACGTGCTTGAGCGCCAGCGTGTAGCCGGCCTGCAATGCCACGTACACGCACGCCACCAGCAGCAACCCGGGCGAGAGCGCCCAGCTCGCGAACAGACTGGCGGCCAGCAGTGCCATCGCCAGCAGGACGGCGGCGGTCACGCTGATCTCGCCCGAGGCGATGGGCCGAAAGCGCTTACGTGGATGAAGGCGATCCTCGTTGCGATCGTGAACGTCATTGAGGATGTATACGGAGCTGCTCAGCACACAGAAGCATATGAAGCCCAGCGCCGCCCGCAGCAGACTCGGCGGTTCCAGCAGCTTGTGGCCGAATACCAGCCCGGCGAACAAAAAGACGTTTTTCGACCATTGCGCGGGCCGCAGCAGGCGCAACCAGGCCAGCGCCCGG
>JAAYXS010000749.1 GCA_012515775.1 Phycisphaerae bacterium | reverse complement strand
TGGGCCCAGCAGGACTCGAACCTGCGACCAACGGATTATGAGTCCGCCGCTCTAACCAACTGAGCTATGGGCCCGGGTTCAAGAGCCGCCTGGCCATCATGCCTGCCGAAACGACTCCAACATTTCAGTCTATCCAGCCGCGGCCGGCATGTAAATCAGCCCGGCCGCTCAGCCACACAACACGCCCCGGAGGCCTTCCTTAAGGCGCCGTCCGTGCCAAGCAGCCTCACGGCGCCGTGATCACCGTCAGCGGCTGGCAGGCCGGCGCCAGGGCCGGCAGGCCGGTCAGGTACACCTGCAATTCGCGCCGGCCCGGCGTCGTGCGCAAGGCCGATAAGTCCGGCTGAAGCGTCACCGAGCCCTCCGGCGGAAGATGCAGGCGATAAGCCAGCGCCGGCGGGCCGGGCTCCTCGATGACCCTGTAGCTGAGCGTGTCGCCATCGAGCCGCAGCAGCGGCGTGAAGTCGGCGTCGACGGCGCCGGAGTTCGTAATGTGAATCAGTGCGTTGACATTCGCCGCGCTCGCGTATTCCAGGCCCTCGGGGGTCTGCTGGGGAGTGAGCCGCAGCACCGTCGGCATGTCGAAGCGGATCGTGAAACGCGGCGGAAGCGGCGTCGAACCGCTGCCCACGACCGCCCGTGCGGTCCCCTTGTCCGGAACATCGAAGCGGAGGCGACAATCCCACACGCCGTCAATCATGTGCGATGAGACTAACTCCGCGCCCAAACACCAGGGCCGCGCTTCCGGTACGCCCGGGACCAGAACGCGCGTCTGCAGGCCGTTGATGCGGAAGGCGTGGTTGTTCGCGACCGTAACCGCGACCACGTTTTCGGCCGGGGATTCGCTGGTGCACGTAAGCAGGCCGGTGGGCAGCGAAGGCGGCGCGACGTCGGCAGAATTCCAACCGGGCGCGGCCACGCGGTCGTCGGTTACGTCAAGCACGCGAAAATGGCTTACTCCGGTCGCGCCGTCGCGCGTCGCGGTGCTGGATTGGTGCGTCCGTACATACATCAAGGGGGCCGCTTGGCGCACGATGTCGGCATACTCAACGCCATCCCAGTCACGATGGCTACCAGAGATCCACAACCCCAGCCGCATGCTGGAAATCATGTTGGGTAGAACGCCTCGCTTCCGCCATTGCAGCAGCAGGTTAGGGCGGTCGTCGTGCGCGACGACGAACTTGAGACGCTCGTCGCCCGGCGCGGTCAAAGCACGCTCCAGCCACTGCTGCTGTCCCGGGTCGTCGCTGATCGGGCGGCTGGGGCGGTCATAAATCGCAAACCCGCGCAGGAAACCAAGCTCGACCGAGCCGATCGGGTTCACTGCGACGTGCTTTGAGTACTGCTGGAGGTCGTCGTGATCGCCGCACGCTATGAAGGCCGGAGCATCGAACTGGCTGAAAAACTCCGGCAGGCGGTCCCAGAGCGCTTCCGGGTTTTCGGCCGTGCGATCGACGAAATCGCCGCTGGCGATGATGAGATCGGAGGCCACTAGGTTGACCTCGGCAATCAGCCGCTGGTCGAAGTCAGGGGCGGCCAGGTCGCCGATGTTCATGTTCGAAAGGTGGACGATGCGGATCTGGGGGCCGAGGCGTTTTACCGCAACGCAGTGCCGCCCGACCAGGCGCGACGCACCGAGCGTGATTTCCAGGTCGTATGTTCGCTCGGGCAGGTCGGCGGGGACGCGCAGCAGCAGCGGGCGGCCGTCAGCGATACAGCTCTCCAGATCGGGTGGTAACGGCAGCGAGCGGGTCACCGCCGGCGCGCTAGTCGAGATCAGCTTCACCGTGACGGGCCCGGCCGCCTCAGCCATTTGCGCCAAAGCCTCGAAGGTTGCTCCCGGCTCAACAAAAACCGGCCGTCCGAGCGTGGGTGAAAGCAGCACGGATGAGGGCGCCGCCGGCGAGTGGGCGGGCGGAGGCGCGGGCTCCGTACCCCAGGCCGTGGCGACGAGCGCCCCGGCGAGAATAAGCGCCGTTCCCGGCATGGTTTGCTTGTGCCGTTTGCCTGGCAACCTCTGATTCATGTACAGCCTTGTCGCGTGCGGCCCGTGCCCCTATTCTCCCGAATCGTGAGCAATTTAGAAGATGCCGAGAAAAAAGTTGTCCTGTGCGAGTGGCTGCGGAGCGAACGACGGCTCGGGATAGCCCACGCGGAGGTCGGCGACGTTTGGGCGAAAGGCCGCGCCGGCATGCTGGGGGCGCGTGCGTCCAGCTCAGATTTTCTCGCCGGGCCGCCTTCGCCAACTGGTCGTCCGCCTGTCGGCAGGGGCATGCCCGCGCCCGCTGCGCGGGGCTTGGGCATGGCACCCAGCTCAGGCATGGCACCCAGCACGGGCATGGCACCCAGTGCCGGCATGGCCCCCAGTTCGGGCATGGCACCCAACAGGGGCATGGCACCCAACTTGGCACCTGGCGCGGCACCCGGTGTGGCGCCACCCAAGCCCGTCGTCACGGGCAAATTGATGGCGGACGACGCCGAATTGCCCCCGCTGTGCGACCGGGAACTGTCACCAGCCGAGGCGGCGGCTGAATTGGGGCGCCTGAACGAGCACTTCGTCCGCCATTGCCGAAAATGCGAGCTGCACGCGAACCGGACGCAAACCGTGTTTGGCGTCGGGCGCCCGCGTCCGGAGCTGGTCTTCGTCGGTGAGGGCCCCGGAGCGGACGAAGACCGCCAGGGCCAGCCGTTTGTCGGGCGGGCCGGCCAGCTCCTGACGCGCATGATCGCCGCCATGACCTTAACTCGCGAGCAGGTCTACAT
>JAAYXS010000114.1 GCA_012515775.1 Phycisphaerae bacterium | reverse complement strand
GACCTGGCCGGCATCCGCGGTTTGTACCGCATGGTAGTCACGGCCATCGCCCGGAAACATCGCACCATCATCCCCCGGGGCGAAGACACCATCGAGGAAGGCGACATCGTTTACTTCGTCTGCCACAAGCCCGATGTGCCGGCCATCGATTATTTGTTCGAATTCGAAAAGCACCCCTCGAAAACTGTTTTCATTCTCGGCGGCGGCGGCGTGGGGGCGGCACTGGCCCGCAAGCTGGCCGGCTTGGGAATCTGCGTCAAGCTCATCGAACATAACGCCCGGCTTTGCGAGCGGCTGGCCGAGGAACTCGACCATGTGGCCGTGCTGAATGCAGAAGGCATGGACATGGATACGCTCCAGCACGAGGGGATCGAGGGCTGCGACGCCTACGTCGCCGTCACGCAGGATGAGCAAACCAATATTTTGTGTTCCTTGCTGGCCAAGAGCTACGGCGCCAAGCGCGCCATCGCCATCGTCGACCGGCACGAATTCGTCACGCTGGCACCATCGCTCGGGGTAGATGCCTGTGTCAGCCCGCGCCTGGTCACGGCCAGCGCCATCCTCAAATACGTACGCCCGCCCGGCGTGACCTCCCTGGCCACCCTCGAACACGGCAACGCCGAAGTGCTGGAAATAGTTATGCCGACTGCAAGCCCCGTGCTCGGCCGCCCGCTCAAGGACATCGACGTTCCCGAGGGCGCGGTAATCGGGATTATTGTGCGCGGCTCGGAGGTAGTGATTCCCAGCGGCGAGGACCACCTGGAGGCCGGCGACCACGTGATCGTATTTGCGTTGCCAGAAGCCATACCCCGCATCGAGCGCTTCCTCAAATGAACGTCCGGTTGACCCTCTATGTACTCGGCGGGCTGCTGGTCTTCCTGGGCGCCGCATTACTGCTGCCCATCCCGTTCTCGCTCTGGTACCACGACGGTCAGCTTCTGACGTTTGTG
The DNA here is from genome assembly GCA_012515775.1 of Phycisphaerae bacterium. Classification (GTDB taxonomy): domain Bacteria; phylum Planctomycetota; class Phycisphaerae; order UBA1845; family Fen-1342; genus JAAYXS01. Next base: position 3,556 of record JAAYXS010000114.1, on the reverse strand, counting down.
CTTAGCGCCGCGATCACCAGCCTGGTGGGCGGCTTCCTGTTCTGGCGTTTCCGCCGGGAACGCGAGGAAATCACGCTGCGCGAGGGCTTCGCCGTCGTGACCTTCGCTTGGGTCGGCTTCGCCGTGTTCGGCAGCCTGCCCTACATCATCTCCGCCAGCCTGACCAACCCGGTGAATGCGTTTTTTGAGTCCATGTCCGGCTTCACCACCGCCGGGGCGTCGGTCTTCACTGACATCGAGGCCGTTCCCAAAAGCGTGCTCTTCTGGCGGGCTCTGACCCAATGGATGGGCGGTATGGGCTTTATCGTGCTGGGGGTTGCGATTTTGCCGCTGTTAGGCGTGGGCGGCATGCAGCTCTACGAGGCCGAGGCCCCGGGGCCGACCGCCGAACGCCTCACGCCGCGCATTCAGGATACGGCCCGCCTGTTGTGGGGCGTTTACGCCTTGCTGACCGGGCTGGGCCTGGCCCTGTTCTGGCTGGGCGAAATGGATTTCTTCGACGCCCTGTGCCACACGTTCACCGCCGTCGCCACCGGCGGCTTCTCGACGCGCAACGCCAGTTTTGCGGCCTTCAGCAGCTACAGCCAAATGGTCGCGCTGGTCCTGATGCTGCTGGGCGGCGTCAACTTCTCGCTGCACTACTATGCCCTCAAGGGCCGCGCGCGGAATTACTGGTCCAGCAGCGAGTTCCGCTTCTACTTGAGCGTCCTGGGCGGCGCAACGCTGGTCGTCTTCCTGGCTAACCTCGCGCTGGGCGCGAACTGGCTGGCCAACCTGCGAAACTCGGCCTTCACCGTGACCTCCATTCTCACGACGAGCGGCTTCACGACCGCGGACTACGAAGCGTGGCCGTTCCTGTGCCAGGCCGTGCTCATCACGCTGATGTTCGTCGGCGGCTGCGCTGGATCAACTTCCGGCGGCGTGAAGCAGGTGCGTCTGCTGCTCCTCTTCAAACATGCCATTTTGCAGCTCAGGCGCCTGGTTCACCCCCGGCAGGTCCGAATCCTGAAGCTGGATCACCGCCCGGTGCCGCAAGACGTCATGGAGGACATCCTCGGGTTCGTCATTCTGTTTGTCGGCTTTTTGGTGCTGGCGACGCTGCTGCTGGCGGCGGTCGGCATGGACCTGATTACCGCGGGTTCAGCGGTTATCGCCTGCATGAGCAACGTCGGCCCGGCGCTGGGAGAGGTCGGCCCTTCGAACAACTACGCCCCCCTGCCCGCCTTCGCGAAGGTGGTGTTGAGCTTTGCAATGCTCCTGGGCCGGCTCGAGGTTTCGACCGTCCTGGTGATCTTCTTCGGGTCGCTATGGCGGAAGTGACCACAATTCTGGTGCGGGGTAGGTCGGCCACGTATGATTACTTATGACAGATGAGCAAGAAGGCCGTCCGGCAGCGAAATACGTCGCAGCGCGACACGATCGCGCAGGTAATCCGTGCCGCGCGCGGCCCGCTGACGATCGCTCAGATTCACGAGCGCGCTCAGCGCCGCAGCCGCGGGTTGGGTGTGGCGACCGTTTACCGCACCGTCAAGCTGCTGCTGACGACGCAGCAGATCCACGTGCTGCGCATGCCGGACGGCGAGAAGCGCTACGAATCAGCCGACCTGGACCACCATCACCACTTCCGCTGCCGCAAATGCGAACAGGTCTACGATCTGCCCGGCTGCCTGCTGGCGATCGCCGACGGTACGAAACTGCCGGCCGGCTTTGAGGTCGACGCCCACGAGGTCACGCTCTTTGGCACCTGCCCAAGCTGCCGCCCGGGCAAGCGGAACGAAGCGCAACGCGGCTGAAGGGGCGCCGCCTCCTCCCCATTACTCCTCACTACTCTTGCCGTATATCACGTACACTTCGCCCGCATCAACGTTGCCGCCCGGGTCCGCAAGCATGGAACTGATGGCGAAGTCGGCATTGCCGTCGCCGTCAATGTCCCCGATCTTCGCCACGCCGCGCGAATAGACTTCGACCGTTCGGTAGTACGGCTCCGCGGGATCGCCCGGGTTGAGATACATGCGACGATCGGCTTGCGGATTGTCGCCGTCGAACACCAACCGCCCGCCGCCCAGCGCGTCGCCCACTGCGCGTCCGATGAAACGAACGCCGGGCAGGTCAATCTTGCCAATGTCTTCCAGCGACATGTCCTGGCCGGTCAAGGCGGGCGAGCCGTAAACCAGATACACCGCGCCGCGCCCGCTCAACGCGCCCGGTGCGGCGATCAGAACGTCATCGATGCCGTCGCCGTCCACGTCGCCTATCCCGGCCACATTGGTGCCGGCCAGGTCGCCGACCGCCGCGCCTCGGAACCGGATACCGCGCCCTACGCTGATAAGGTTGTCGATGGTCCAGCCGTCTTGCGGACTGGCCAGCGTGGGAGAACCCAGCAAAATCACCGCCTGCCCGCGGTTGTAGTCGTACCCCTCACTGCCGATGATCACGTCGTCGATACCGTCGCCGTTGAAGTCGCCGGCTGCATCGAACACGCGCCCGAACACCTGGCCGCCGCACATGCCGCGGATCATTACGCCCGCCAAGCGTCGCGGATGATCCGGGTGCAAGGCGATGCGGCCCAGGTCAACCTCGCCGCCGACGCCGGTGGGGCGTTCGAGCACGATAAAGACTGCCCCCGCCTTGCAGCCGTCGGGGTGTTCCGGATCGCCGAACGAGGTGCGGACGTCCGGCGAACCGATGCCGAAATCGGGAATTCCGTCGCGGTTGAGATCCCCGACGATCCGCACTTCGCTGATCTTCGCGCCCACGTGCGGGCCGACGTACTGCCGCGTCGTTTCGACGTAATACGCGGCCGTGCCGTTTCCCCACGCCGGCCACAAGGGCGAGCCGCTCGGCGGGGACAGCAGCGTGTCGGCCGCCAGACCGCCATTGACGTTCCATGTCACGGACTGCAAACAGCCCGTTCCCTGAAACGCGTAATTGACCAGGCGATCTGAGCCGCCGACTGCCTCGCCGATTGGCGGCGGCCAGAAGGCGCCATCCAGCGTGTGCACATCCGCGCCCCGAACCGAACCGCCGGTGCGGATGATGTACTGGTGCGGCACGGGCATGGTCCAATCGCGGCGCGCGGCCTCTTCGACGTCCACGTTCGGCCAAGTCGGCGTGAACGTGCCCGCCGGATCGCGCGGCTCGATCCACAGTTGCGTCTGCGTGGTCGCGCTGCCGCCGGGACGGGCGAAGGTGCGCATCTGATACACCGCGCCGGCGCGGGTCCGGCTGCCGGCCACGCACTCGGGCGAGCTTATATAGAGGTACGTGCCATCGGCGGCGACGCTGCTGCCGAAGCGGTCTTCGCGCCGCTGCCCCAATATCCGGGCGCCCACCGTGTCACCATTGATGGCGACGCCGGGATTGTTGGGCCCATAGAAGCCGGTCCAGATGGCCTGGCCGGATTCGGACTTGTTGAAGCTCCCATGCCAGCTTTGGGTTTCGCACACCCCATCCCAGGCGCCGGGGAACCCGCCTCCGCTGGGCAACGAGCAATTGCCGAATATCCGCCAGGCATTCGCCACAACACACTGCGTGCCGCATTTGTCGTCGACGGGCG
>JAAYXS010000748.1 GCA_012515775.1 Phycisphaerae bacterium | reverse complement strand
CTTGAGCACCTGGGGTAGCACCGCGCGCAGGCGTGCCGGCTCGTATAATGCTCGGCGTGAAGAAGCTCAGACCTACCGCGCCGGCGCCGTCCCGAACCGCTGTTTCCAGCAGCGCCTGCCGCGCTGCGAAGCTCGGCTCGCCTGGGTGGCCCCGGTATGCGCCGGTCCTGCTGCTCGCCGCCGGTCTCGCGCTTTACGCCAACAGCTTCAACACCACCTTCATCTTCGACGACGTCAGCATCACCGACAACAACCACCTGCACACGCTCTGGCCGCTTTGGCGGACAATCTTCGCTCCGGCGGACCTGGCCGATTCCGGTCGCCCGGTCGTTACGCTTACGCTCCTGCTCAACTACGCCGCCGGCGGCCTGGACGTAGGCGGCTACCGCGCCGTCAACATCGCCATACACCTGCTGGCGAGCCTGGTTCTGTACGGGGTTATGCGCCGCACGCTGCTGGGGCCGGCGTTGCGCGACCGCTTTGGGCCGGCTTCCGCCGCGCTGGCGCTGGTGGTCGCTCTTTTGTGGCTCGTGCATCCGCTGCAGACCGAGTGCGTCTGCTATACGTCGCAGCGCAGCGAATCGTTGATGGGCTTGTTTTACCTGCTCACTCTCTACTGCGCCATACGCGAAATGGATTCAGCCCACCACCGGCTGTGGCGGGCCGCGGCCATCGTCGCCTGCGCCCTGGGCATGGCCTCCAAGGAGGTCATGGTCACCGCCCCCGTTACGGTGTTCCTCTACGACTGGGCGTTTCGCGCCCAGCCGTTCAACCAGGTGTTGCGCCGGCGCTACGGGCTGTATCTCGGTTTGGCTGCCACGTGGGCGGTCCTGGCGGCCCTGATGCTGGGCGCACCGCGCGCCGAGTCAGTCGGCTGGGGCCTGGGCACCGGCATGCTCGACTACGCCCTGAGCCAGTGCGTTATGATCGCCACCTACCTGCGCCTGGCGCTGTGGCCGCATCCGTTGGTGCTGGACTATGGCCCGGCCCGCCCGACGGCCCTGCTCGAGACCTGGCCTTATCTCATCGGGCTGACGGCGCTGCTGTTGCTGGTTGGCTGGACGTGCTGGCGCCGCCCGCGTGTGGGCTTCGCGGCGGCCTGGGTGTTCATAATCCTGGCGCCAACGTCGAGCATCATCCCGATCGCGACCGAGGTTGGGGCGGAGCGTCGCATGTACCTGCCGCTGGCCGGCGTTGTCGTGCTGGTCGTGTTCGGCGTGTATGAGCTGCTGCGCCGCTGGAGCAGTCCGCGAGCTGCGATACGCGCTTCGCGAAACGAGAGCGCTCCGGCGAGTCTTCCGCGCGGCGCGGCAATAGCGCTGGTGGTGCTGGCGATCGTTGCGCTGGGCGCGACCACGATCAAGCGCAACGCCGATTACCGCTCCCCGGTCGTGATGTGGAAGACCGTCATCCAGGCCCGGCCGCAAAACGCCCGTGCTCACTTCGGCCTGGCCAACGCGCTGGTCGCAGAGGGCCGCATAGCTGAAGCCATACCCTACTTCCAGGACGCCATTCGTCTTGACCCGCAGGACGCGAAAGCTCTTAGTAATCTGGGCCTCGCACTCGGGAAGCTCAATCGCATGGCGGAAGCAGTTGTCGAGCACCGGCGGGCCGTGCAACTCGCCCCGGAAAACGCGGAATTGCGCAGCCGGCTGGGATATGCTTTGACGCGCAGCGGACAACTGGAAGAAGCGCTGGTCGAGTTCGCGGCAGCGCTGCGTCTGGACCCCACGCTGATCGACGCTCGTGCAAACATGGGCGGGGCGCTAGCCCAACTGGGACGGCCCGCGGAGGCCGCCGAGCACTACGAAGAGGTGCTGCGCCAGGATCCGAACTACCTGACGGCCCATGTGAGCCT
>JAAYXS010000747.1 GCA_012515775.1 Phycisphaerae bacterium | reverse complement strand
GCACGCCGCCTGCGGCTGATAAGCGGCCGGCTGTAGAGGTTGCCGGCCGCCGCATCACTGGCTCCCCACCGCCGCCGGTAAGTTACCCCGGCGGCGGTCGGGGGCACGGTGAGTTATGGCTGCCCGCCTAGCGCCGCAGCTTGGCGGGGATCAGGTCGAGCAGCCCAGGGGCCACGTCGGCCGGCTCGGGTTCGAGCTTTTCGCTCGCCGCCGGCACCGGCTTCTTGGGCTTGGGCGTGGCGCCGGACATGAACGCTTCAATGTCGGCCGTATCAACCACGCCGTCCCCATTGAGGTCAGCTACCGCCAGCTCCGACAAGCCCAGTGCGGCCAGTTCGGCCAGCGTGATCGAGTCACGCGGTCCGCGCTGACCTCCCAGCGTGCGGGAGCCACAGCATGGCGGATCGCCATGTGCCCAGAAGTGCGTTGTGATGAGGCCGAACTCAACCACATCGACGACGCCATCACCGTCCATGTCGGGATGCGGGAAGGTCGTGCTGCACGTCGTGTCCGCGTCGCCAGACCAACCCCACTGGTTGACATAGACGCCGAAGTCAAGGATGTCGACCCAGCCGCCAGGCCCGTCGTACTCGTCGATCAAGTCGCCCTGGAGCAAGACGTTCGCGCCGGTAAAGTTGGCCACGTAGCCCGAGTCGTCCCGTGTCAGTACGACTGTGCGCGTAAGCGTGTGCAACGAATCCTCGGCGCTGGCACAATTCCAATCGACGTCGTGGGCCAAGAGCTCCGGAACATCGATTACTGCGTAGCGGCCTTCAAACTCGACCTCGCCTTCCCACTCCGTCGTCGCGTCGCAGCCGTCGGCGCCGAACCGAACCGTGACGCAGCGCGTCAATGTCTCGGCCGTCACACCTTCCAGCTCAACGCGGATGGTCAGGCCGTTGAACGGCCGGACGTGCACAACAAAGCTGCACGCGGACTCGTTGCCGCAGGCATCCTTCACACTGTAACTAACCTCGTGGTCGCCCACCGGGAGGTAGGCGCCGGGTAACGGACCAGTATGCGACCAGACCAGGGCGGTTGCGTCAGTGCAGTTGTCTTCGGCCGCAGGAGGCTCCCAGGTGACCTTAACCGAGTGTTCACCGGGAAGCGGGTACACGGTGATATCGCCCCCACAGTCGATCGTGGGCGCCTCACTGTCGGCGGTCCAGGTGTAGGTCACGGTATCGGAAACCGAATTACCGCACCGATCGGTCGCCGAGTACGTGAACACCTGCATCTTGTCGCACTCACCCGTAATCTCCCCCGCTTCGCACAGCACACGCACCTGTACATCGCAGGTGTCCATCGCCATGAGCTCCGTGCAAGCCGGCAGCGTCGGGTTGCAGCCCAGATTGCCGCCCTCCGGCAAGTCCGGCAGCTCCGGGTCATCGGTGTCCTCACGCCACGTGTACGTCACCGTGTGCGAAGCTCTGTTGCCGCACGCGTCCGTCGCGGAGTACGTGAACACCTGCATCTTGTCGCACTCACCCGTAATCTCCCCCGCTTCGCACAGCACAGGCACCTGTACATCGCAGGTGTCCATCGCCATGAGCTCCGTGCAAGCCGGCGGCGTCGGGTTGCAGCCCAGATCGCCGCCCTCCGGCAACTCCGGCAACACCGGCGGCGTCCCATCCAGCGTCAACGTCACTAGGTCCACCGTGTCCGGGTAGACGCCCGGGTCGCCCGGATCGCCCGGCGGCAGATAGCGCGCCAGCCGCGTCTCGCCCATTAGCGGCGTGCGGAACGTCACCAGGCCAGCCACGTCGCAGACCTCGGCCTTGACGCTGAAATGGAAGCGGCCCATCACAGTGGGCTCGTGCGTCATGCCACCGGAGCCCAACGGCACACCCACGCCGTAGTCAAGCCACGGATCGTCGTCATACGTGACCAGCGGAACGCCATACATGAACGGCGCATCGCCAGAGGCGTCGGCGGAAAGGAAGGTCAGAAGCCCATCATTATACTCCAGGTAGAACTGCCCGCCGATGATGTCGGTCGACGCGTACGTCAGCTTCAGCTCAACGACCAGCTCGTCACCAGCGTCATAGCAGACCTGGTCGCCTGCCGGCAGCAGCTCCACAATTGCCAGCGGCGTGCTCGTCCAGATGGCCCACAACGCTTCGCCGGTCACTTCGTTATTCTCCGCCGGCGCGCCCTCATTCATCCCCCAGCCGCCCGTGCAGAGCTGAACATCGCGGAGCCAGGCTTTCGCGGCCGCAATTTCCGGTTCATGCCCGCCAACTGCTTCAAGGGCGAGCATGGCGTAGGCGGTCTCCTGCTCCGCTTCGTTGTAGTCGTACGGGATAACCTTGTCGCTCCGGTAGGCGAAGCCACCGGACTCTTCTATCTGGTACGAACCCAGAGCGACCGCCAATTCCGCCAAGCTATCTGCCTCAGCATGCTGGCCATCTGTGGGGTCGAACTCCTCGCCCACAAACGCCAGCCCGTAGAGAGCGCCGGCCAGACCGATCACGTCGTAGGAATGGCCGCCGTCCAACCCGTTTATCTCGTCCTTGACGCCCTGAATCCAGTAGCCCAACTCCGTCCCAGAAACACCGCAAGATGCGGCGCCGACCAAGCCCATGCCGATATCCCAAGCGGCCAGGTTCGGAATGCTGCTCCGCCCGTTATGGATTGCCTGGATATATGTCACCGTGCTCAACGGGCCCGTCAGGCCGCCCGAAGTCTGCCGCATATATTGCTCAAGCCTCAGCGGCTCATAGAACTTCTCCATTACGTAATCGCGGTAGGTCGTGCCGCCGAAGATGCTGTCCAACTCCGCCGCCAGATAGCCGTCGGGCGGGGAGAAATTGTTGGTCTTAGTAAGCAAGAACACTCCGGCCTGCTGCAGCGCGTCACGCAAATGAGGATCACCAGTGGTGCGGTAGGCCTTTGCCAACCCCATCGCGATTGGGGCCACGGTGTTCCCGGCGCTTGGCCCGGTCAGCGGCCAACCCCAGCCACCATCCTCATTCTGCATATCCGCCAGCCGATGCCCGCCGCTGGCCATCCGGATCTCATTGCTCAGCAGAAACGGCTCATAAATCACGGTCCCCGTACCCCTAATAAGCCCGGCAATCGCCGCGGCGCTGGTCGTGTCCCACCAGTTATCGATGGCGTTTACCATGGATCCATCGACGACGTCCTGCACGCCGATGCTAAGTTCGGTAAAGGCGTTGTACTGCACGACGATGCCTGTACCGTCGTTATCTTCCACCTCAATGGCGACCGCATCGCTTGGGTCCTTGTAATCCAGCAAATCGCTAATGTAATTACCTAGCACGATCGCACCGGGAGTGCGTCCCTCCAAGCCGATGCCGTGCGCCCAGAAGCCGTCCAGGCGGGTGATGTAATTATTACACACGTGCGGAGCGACGGTCGCCCCGTCATACGACGGGCCGGCATGGTTGATAAACACGCCATAAGCGCCGCGGTTGCCGTCTTCGAACGTCAATTCCGGGTCGTAGTAGCCACTAATGTCGGAAATATGGTTGTTGCATATGCAAAGATTTGTGATGTCGTGGTTGCCGTTCGACCACCCGATGGCGATGCCCTGGGCGTTCTTGAACGGCCCATTTCCGACGATGTTCCTGATCTCGTTGTTGATGATTTTGATATCGTCGACATCGGCAGTGGCGCAGACAATCCCGATGCCGAAGACGCTGTCCGACGAGGACGGTGAACTTGTATCCAACCTGCCCACGTCATAGATGATGTTGTTCGTAATCGTGATATGGCTTTGATCGGTGCACAGAATTGCGCACTTGCCCGCCGGATCTGTGAACGCCATTCCGTCAATTGTAGTGTTGCTAGCATTCACATTGAGGTTGCCGATGATGGTCGCACGAATGCGGGCACCGCGCCCTGCCGTTCCCGTGGTCAGGGTGACCGGTTTATCGATCGTGATGGGACCCTCTTCCACATAATCTTGTTGCACAACGAGAATGGTGTCGCCTTCCTGCGCCATGCCAATTGCTGCTTGGATGCTGTCGGCGTCCTCGGGGACAGTTATTGTGTCCGGACTGCGCACGCCGGTGGGTGCGCCAGCGGTCTTAACCTGCGCGCGAGCGGCCATAGTTTGGCCATCAAAAGGCACGGCGGGCCCTGGGCCGCTCGCGGCAAGCGCGAAAGTTGGAACGAGGATTAACCCCCCGGTCACAAGAACTCCTACCATCAGTCGTCTCATAGCTTTTCTCCTTACTTCCGATAAACTAGGAGTGGGAACCCTCGGGCGCCACGCGCGCCCAAGTTGGCCGGCGGCAGGCTGGTTGCGCTGTTGGCCTTGCCGCCGGCCGGGTTTTTGGCTCGACACTTTCACAGTCCCAAGTTCCATGGCATCTGGCATT
>JAAYXS010000746.1 GCA_012515775.1 Phycisphaerae bacterium | reverse complement strand
TAATCGACATGCGCAAGGCGTCGTTGGACATCCTGACCGAGGCGCCGGACGGCAAACTGGTGCGGGCGTCGCGTTTTCAGGTTTTCCAGGGGAAGCGTTTCTCGAGTGATCCGAACCAGATGGGCGAACCGCGCGAGGTGCGGATCGGCGACGTCACGGGTGACGGCATCGCGGACGTAGTTTTGCTGGTGCACGATCGGCTGATTGTGTACCCGGGGCAGTGAGGCGGGCGAGAGCGTTCAGACTCTTTGCCGGGTCGGTGCGTCGAAGCGCCATAGCCCGGCCTCGCGCGGTGCGGCAAAAGCTTCTTCTATCTCCAGGCGTGTCGGACGGCGGTCAATGTCCGCCGGGCTCTGCCGGGCGGCGCCGCCGGCACGGACCGGTGCGTAGGCGGGGGTGTACTGCGCCATAATGTTTACGTATGTGTCCGGTGAAATCTCGGTGGCCAGCCAGCGGAAGATGGCCCGGCTTTCCGCGACTTGCCCGGGCATCACCAAGTGCCGCACCAACACGCCGCGGCAGGCCAGGCCGTCGGGCCCGAATTTGAGCACGCCGACCTGCCGGTGCATTTCGCGGATGGCCTCGCGGGCCCGCTCGGGATAGTCGCCCGCGGCCGTGAGCTGCTGCGCGGTGTCTGCGCTCCAGAATTTGAAGTCGGGCATGTAGATGTCGATCAGGCCGTCCATTAGGCGCAGAGTATCCACCGAGTCGTAGGCGCTGGTGTTGTAGACGACCGGCAGGCGCAGGCCGCGTTGGATGGCCAGCGCGAGGGCTTCGATGAGCTGCGGTGCGACGTGCGTGGGTGTGACCAGGTTGATGTTATGGCAGCCTTCGCCTTGCAGCGCGAGCATTAAATCGGCGAGCTTGGCGGCATCCATTTCCTGCCCGCTGGGCCGGTGCGAAATATCCCAGTTTTGGCAGAAGATGCAGCCCAGGTTGCACATTGAGAAGAAGATCGTCCCGCTGCCGCGCCAGCCGCGCAGGCAATCTTCCTCGCCGTGGTGCGCGAAGGCGGATGAAACGATGGCGTGTCGGCCGGTCCGGCAGAAGCCGGTTTCGCCCGATAGCCGGTCGACGCGGCAATCACGCGGGCAGCATCGGCAACAGCGCAGTTTTTCGAGCGCGGCCGCGACGCGCCGGCCGAGCCCCGCGCGGAGCTGTGGCGCGAGGTAAGCGGGCTGCGCAGCGGCAACGACGAATTGGCTTTGTCTTGCAGGTGTCATCCCGTCTGATTCTATCAATCGCGTCAGGTTGAGCGGTAAGACTAAGGCAATTGCAGCAGCATATGCTTGACTGAGGGCGCGGGGCATTTATATTTGTTATTGATAATCGATTATCAGGTATCGCGGATGCGCGCTCGTTCCCACATTACTTGCCTGCTGCTGCTCGCTATTGGTCCGACGCTGGTCGTGCCAGTTGAGAAGTGGCACCATCATGAACATGGCGCGCAGGAACGTGAGGCGTGCGAGCTGTGCATAGCCGCCGCGGGCGCCGTGCCGAACATTCAGCCGGCGCCCTCTCTGCCGCCGCCGGATTTCGTGCTTTTCAACGCGGTGTGGCCCGAATTCTCGGCGGGGGTGCTCGTGCCGGCGCTTGTTCTGGCGCGCGGGCCTCCCTAAGTCATTTCTCCGGCAACGCACTGTTTGCTTGTGCTGCTCAGGGCCCCAGAAGCGGGCCTGCAGCAACGTTTTTGTCCAACAATGAATCACGAAAACCTGCCTTGCGCTGGTGCTGCGGCGCGGCAGCCTGGTCTTGCTGTGGGGCCGCCGCTGCCGACTGAGTGCCGGTAGGCAGCCATTTGTGGAGGCCTTTCCATGCATAGGGAATCGTCCGCCGGACGCGCGCCTGCGCAGCCCGCGGCATTTACGCTTATTGAATTGTTGGTAGTAGTGGCAGTGGCGGCTTTGCTGATGTCAATTCTCTTGCCGGCGCTGCACACAGCTCGTGAGCAGGGCAAAGCCGTCGTCTGCGAAAGCAACCTGCGCATGCTGTCCATCGCCGTTTACATGTATGCCGAGGACAATGGCGGTTGGTTCCCCGAGTGGGGCCATTGTCATGACGGCGGCGCGGTTCGGGCCGAGTATTCGTGGCTCAAAACGATGGGGCCGCAGTATGGGCAGGTATCCAAGCTGCTGCGCTGCCCGGCCGATTGCAGTTCGCTCTGGAACGCCGCCGTTCCCCACGCGACGGCGGCTGAGGCCAGCGAGGTCCGCCAGACGAGCTACGGCACCAATTACTACGTGACCACCGGCGGCGTGGACAATCCCTTATATGAGCGGGACGGGCACGGTTACAACCGGCTCGATTGGATCCGCCAGCCGTGCAACACGATCTTCTTCAGCGAACTAGCAGAGACTGGCGAACACGCCGTCTCAGACCACGTTCATGTGGAGGACTGGGCCGCCCATTACCCCAATGAGCGGGAGGAGGCGGCCAAGGAAGTCGCCCTTGGCCGGCACCGCGGCAAAGAAGGGTATGGCTTCATCGACGGGCACGCAGTATTGCTGCCCTTCGAAAGGACGTTCCAGATTCAACGTATTGACGAGAGCACTTTTGAAATCGAGTGGTTCTTCAATAAGTACGACCCGACAATCGCGCGCTGAGCGCTGGAAGCAAGGCGCTTGCATACGTGAACGGCGGATATGCCGACCTCGTGGAGGTTGCTTGAGCGGGCGGGGCTTAGGGCCCCAATTCGAGTTCGGCCACCTTAGCGCGCATCTGCGCGAGTCGGTCCGGCATTTCCGCGGACAGGTCGCGCTCTTCGCCTGCGTCGGTGGAAAGGTCGAATAGCCGTTCCCAACCAATGTCGGCTGCGATGTACTTGAACCCGCCCAGACGCAGCGACTTGAGCGACGTGTTATAGGCGGACATGTCGACGCGTGGCTGGTTGGAGCGCCAGTACTTGTTGATCAGCGTGGCGGGGCGGGCGTATTCGGCCAGCAGTGGGCGGTCCGCGGCGGGTGCGGCTAGCAGTTTGCGCAGGCTGCGGCCCGGCAGCGTCTCGGACGGCGGTGGGAGGCCTGCGACGTCCAAGATGGTCGGCAGGATGTCGATCAGTCCGGCCGGCGCCGGTGTTTGCAGGCCAGCGGGAAAAACAGGCGGGAAGCGGACAATCAGCGGCACGTCCAGCACTGGTTCGTAAAGACTGAATTCGTGTCCGGTGAAACCGTGCTCGCCGAGCTGTTCACCGTGGTCGGCGGTGATGATCAGCACTGTGTTCTCTAACTGGCCGGTGCCACGCAAGTAGTCGAGCACGCGTGCGACCTGCGCGTCCTGAGCCAAAATCTCGGCTGCATAAACGCGCCGCACCTCCTGCAAGTCGGCGGGCGAGAGCTGGTCGAGGCGGCCGAGAAAGCGCTCGGCTTCGGCGATTGAGAAGGCGGTGCGCGGCTTGGCGTCAGGTACGGGCGGCAGGCGGTTCAGCGCTTCGGGGGCGGGCGTGTAGGGCAGGTGAGCGTCCAGGTAGTTGATGAACAGGAAGAACGGCCGCTGGTCCGCGGCGCGCTGGCGCAGCCATTCGATGGCTTGCGTGCTGGCCTTGGGCGAGTCGTTCTCGTTCGGCTGGCTGTCCGCATAGACTTCGAAGTACTGCTCGAATCCCTGTTTGAAGCCCAAGGTGTGCGTCAGCCAGGGGTTGCACGTGACGCCCGCGGTGGCGTAGCCGTGGGCTTGCAAGCGTTCGGCCAACGTGGTGAACGAGTCAGCCAGCTTGAAGTGCTCATGGTCGGCGTAGTGCCGGTGCGGGTGGAGGCCGGTGAAGAGCGTGGCGTGCGACGGGACGGTCCAGGGCGCGGCGGAGAAGGCGTTGGTGAAGCGCGTGCCCTCGGCGGCGATGGCATCGACGCTGGGCGTCAGGGGCACGCCCTGCCAGTGCGCGCCGACGCAATCGTCGCGAACGGTGTCGAGCACGATTAAGACCACGTTCGGCGGGGTCTTGGCGGGCCGCGCGCGAAGCGCCGCGGTCAGCGCTGCGGCCAGAGCCAGTAC
>JAAYXS010000745.1 GCA_012515775.1 Phycisphaerae bacterium | reverse complement strand
GGCCGCACTTTGGGAAGATCACCGTATTCCCATCGTGGCGGTGGCCTTGGGTGACGAACGGGAAGGAGCGCGGATACCGGTAGCCAAGGCGGGGGCGGGCGAGACGTATCTCGAGTACGACGGCCAAACGGTGTGGAGCCGGGCGAATTTCGACGATTTGCGGAAGATCGCGGCGGTTTCGGATTTGAACGCGTTCGTGCCGGTGGGCACGCGGAACTTCGACTTGGGTGATATCTACCGCCGGGTAGTGGTGCCGAAGATTGAGGCGCAACAAAAGCTTGAAAGCGAGCGCGTTCCGCGGCCTTCACGCTATCACCCGTTCGCAGTGGCGGCGCTGTTGCTACTGGTAATCGAGTCGCTGGTGCGCGAAGCGCCGCCGGCGGCGATGCGCGCGATTGCACTGGGGCAAAAGCGGAGGGCGGGATGAAGGCCAGGACACGTTCTTCAAGCTTTTTGGCTCATTGGAGAACAGCGCTCGCAGGCGCAGTTCTGATGCTGGCATGGCCGGCGTGGGCCGGCGACTCCGCGGAGTTGATAAAGCAGGGCAACGAGCACTATGCGGCCGGGCGATTCGCCGAGGCTCTGCAAGCTTACGAGCAGGCGAACGAGGAGGCGGAAGGAAGGAACGCGGCGGAACTGCTGCACAATCGGGCGGCGGCGCATTTCAAGCTGGGCAACCTGGCCGAGGCCCGGGAGCTGTGGACGCGAGCAATCCCGCTGGGCGATGCCAAATTCGAGGCGCGCACGCGTTATAACCTGGGGAACTGCGATTTGGCGGACCTCGTGCAGCAAGAAGGGGCGGGCGGCACGGGAATGCAGGAGTTGCTGGAGCGGGTAATAAATCAGTACCGAGATGCGATTCGCTTGGACCCCGGGCTCGCTGATGCACGGGCGAATCTGGAGCTGGTTTACCAACTTAAGAAGCAGCTTGAAGAGCAGCAGCCGCAGTCGCAGCCATCCAGCCAGCCTTCTTCGCAGCCGTCCAGCGAGCCGTCTTCGCAGCCGGACAGCCAACCCTCTTCGCAGCCTTCTGAACAGCAGGAAGGGCAGGACCAGCAAGAGGGGCAGGACGAGCAGGAACAAGGCTCCGAACAAGACAGCCAGGCAAACGAAAACGAGGATCAGTCGCCGTCCTCCCAGCCCACGTCGCAACCGTCAGATGAGGGGGAACAGGAGCCGCAGCCGGAAAGCCAGCCCGCATCGCAGCCGGCCACGCAACCTGAGGAACCGCAGCTCGAAGACCTGCAGGAGCAACAGGCTGAGCAGCAAGAGGAGGCTCCGGCGGACCAGCCGCCACCGGGCGTGAAGATGTCGCGGCAGGAGGCCGAGCGCCTGTTGCAGAAGATTCGGGATGCCGAGAAAGCGCGCCGGGAATTGCTGCGGCAGCGTGAACGGGCGCGGCATAAGCCGGTGGACCGCGACTGGTAGTTCCGTGGTTCTTTGCCCGGCCGGTTCTTTGCTTCGTTCTCGGTTGGGTGCCATGCCCAAGCCGCGTGGCGGCGCGGGCATGCCCTGGCCGGTAGCCTCCCATCTGCCGCGTCGTTGACGAAGGCATGCCCGCGCTTACAGCTTGGGCATGGCACCCAACGCCGTTAACAGGGGCATGCCCGCGCTTACAGCTTGGGCATGGCACCCGGCGACTGGTAGTTCGGTGGGAACGTGGGAATGTGGGGAGGTGGGAAAGTGGACCTTCCGTTGACCGTACGAGGATCGCGACGCCTGCGGCATCGCAGACAGGAAACACTTCCCGCGGCTCCGGCGGATCAAGTTGCTCGGGCGTGCTCCCGGGGAGTGTAATCACGCAGCAGCCGCTCGCGTTTTTTGGGGGGTTTTAGCGCACCGTCAGGCGGATTTCAGGGGCTCGTCATGCCCGGCTTCAATACTCAGGGGCGCGACCAATTGGCCGGCGGCCTGCATAGGTCGAACGGGAGAGCGAACATGGCGGAAGAAACGAGCAAGCAAGACGTTGAAATGAAGGCGGAGGATGTGCGCGAGGAGATGAGCCAAACGGGCCGGATACTGCGCGAGCGGGCGGCCGTCATTAAAGATGACGTAGCCGAGCTGGCGTCGAGCGCCGGGGACATTGCGCGGCAGCGGATGGACCCGGTGATCAAATACATTCGGGAGAACCCGTTCCGGTCGGTGCTAATCTCGGCGGGCGTGGGACTGGTGTTGGGCACTCTGATGCGCCGTCGCTAGGCATTTTGAGCGGCCCGGACGGGCGTGCCGCGTTGCGATGCGTTCGCCCCGACCCGTG
>JAAYXS010000744.1 GCA_012515775.1 Phycisphaerae bacterium | reverse complement strand
TTTAGCGGGAAGTGGACGCGCGTTCCAGAGCGCGGAACGCGCATCGGGCGCCAAGGTGTCGGGTACCAGGATATCGCGTGCCAGGATGCCGCACGCCAGTACCTCGGGTGCGAGGATCTCGGGAGCCAGGATCTCGGGTGCCATGCCCAAGCCCGCGTTGCGGGCGCGGGCATGCCGCCGCCAGTCGCCCCGCGCCTGACGCCGTAGCGCCATTAACCTGGCGCGCCTAACCTGTCGCCGTTATCCTGCCGCCGCCAACGAGGGCATGCCCGCGCTTACAGCTTGCGCATGGCACCCGCCACACCGCGCGCTTACAAGCTTCGGCATCACCCCCCCCTATTGTCGCGGCACGAGATGCGGCGCGACGTAGCGCCGGTTCCAATCGTATTCAAACATGCCGTCGTGATCGCCCTGGTGGCCGGCGCTACGCATGTCCGGCGTCCAACAGATTTGCGCGAGCTTGTCGGCCAGCAGGGGGTCAGGAATAGCGCGCTGCGTGTCGAAACCGTCCTTGCCGGCCGACACGGTGTGGGCCCGGTCGACCGTTCCCACCAGCTCCGTTAAGACCCCCAACACGAGCCAGTCCGACGGGCAGTAGAAGCTCACAAGCTGGTCTTCGACGTGCCACAGCGCCTCGCTGAGATCGTAATCCGGACTGACGCCCGCCTGCACGATCACGGCTTTACGCACGCTGCGCTCGGCCGGCAGAGATTCGAGAACCAGCAACACCAGCGCCCCGCCGCCGGAATAGCCTACCAGGTCGACCGGCGCATCCGAGTACTGGTCCTGGAACGCGACTATCTCATCCGCGATGGCACGGGCCACCTTGCGATTGCGCTCATAATACGTGAGGTTGAGCATCGCGTACGGCCCCCAGTTGAAAACGCGGATTTCGGCTTCCACACCGCCATCGCGCAACCCAGCGTAAGCCTCCAGCAGCGAGCCGGGCTGACCATCGATGCCGGGCAGCATGTAGACCAGGCCCTCTTCTGCGTCTCCGGCCCATACATTCGGTTGCCAGTCCGAGCCGAGACAGGCAAAGACAGGCGCCAGCAGCGCCAGAGCCGACATGCACAACAGGCCAAAAACCCCGCCCCGACACATCGCAAAAATCCCGCGCCGACACATCGAGTAATGTATCGGCGCAGGGCGGCAAGTGCATTACAGCGGCTAATCCGCCGGAAACTGTACGTTCCGCCGGCCTCGTCCACGAGCATGATTATCGCAAACAGCGCGCCCATTACGGGGCGGGTATGCGACGGGGCCATAATGACATCGCAAATGACGACCTGGCCGCCAGGCGTCAGCGCCTCATAAACCTTGGCCGGCGGCCGTAGAGGCGCGGCCGACGGCCAGACGCGCACCCCCTCACTTTCGCCCGAATGCGTAGCAGTACGAAGCCAGCCGCCTCCACCCACGCCTGTAAGCGAGATCCGATAGCGCGGAATCCAACTCCCGGAGACCCGGAAGCTTTCGAAAGTAGTCATGCCCATAAACGGGCACGAGCTCGACCTCTCGAAAGCCGGTGTCGAACAACATGGCCTCGGTGCGGGGGGAGATCGTGCAGCATGAGTAGTGCGCCGGGAACTTCGGAAACTCGTTGTCGTTCCGCCCTGGAAAAGCGGCCTCGAGCACCTTTCTGGAGATGGCTTCGGGCAGCAACCGGTTCGCGACGAACGGCGGCGAGTAGAGCACGGGGAAGAAATGGAAAAAGATTCCGCCGCGCTTCAGAAGCCGGTGGACGTTTCGGTACGCCTGCCGGCCGTCCTTGACATGCTCCATGACCATCTTCGATATGACCAGGTCGTACCGATTCTCCTCACTCTCCGGAACCGTCGACCCAACGACGTCGAAACAAACCTTGTGCAGCCATTCCGGCCCCAAATCGAGCTCGCGTTGCGAGATGTCGTTCACCGCGAACTCGATGCCCAGAGCGTCGACATCTTCGCGCGTGAACAGCGGAAAGCGGCCGCCTCCGATCTCCATGACGACGCGCAAGGAAAAGTGCGCGATCAGGTTGCGAACCGTCGCCGTATAGTGTTCCCATGCCCAGGCCGGCTGAGCGGACACCTTTATCTTCGAAATCGGCACATGGCGTTCGGTGAACGTCTTCAGCGAGCGTACCGACTCCGTTTGGGGCGCAGCAATGCGCAAGGTTAATCCGCCGGCAACTGGCCGGGTTTGGTGGCGCGGATCAGCGAATCCATGCCCTCGCCGTGGCAGACCAGCGCGGCGTCGATGAATCCGGTCGCGCTAAGGTCCTCAGATACTTCCTCGAAGGTGTACGTTCCGCCGGCGTCGGTCGCCACGAGCATCATTATCGCAAACAGCGCGCCCATTACAGGGCGGGTACGCGACGGGTCCATAATGACATCGCGAATAACGACCTGGCCGCCAGGCGCCAGCGCCTCATAAACCTTGGTCAGCAGCGCGCGGTTCTGCTCGCGCGAGTTCTGATGGATGATCGCTCCCAGCCAGGCCAGGTCCGCTCCCTGCGGCAGTGGGTCTTCATAAAAATCACCGCCCACCAGGTGTACCCGGTTAGCCAAACCCTCGGCCGCCAGGCGCCGCTTGGCCAGCGGCAGCGCGTCGGGCAAATCGAAGATGGTGGCCGTCGCTTCCGGCGCGGCCCGCAAGAACGCGATCGTCCACGTGCCGCTGGCCCCACCCACGTCCAGCAAGTGGCTGAAGCGCAACGGCTGCAGCGCCTTGATGAGGCCCGACAACAGCGGCAATGAAACGCAATTCATCGCCTCGAGGAATGCCGTGCGGTCCCCATCGGCGCCGCGAATGGTCTCGGCCTCGACGGGCCGGCCGGTCTTCATCGCCCACGATAGTTGCGCCCAGCGCCGCACGCACGCGGCCTGGTGTTGCAGCATGGCCAACACGCTGCCCGGGCCGCCGCTCGTCAGCAATGGGGCAAGCGGATCGGGCACGCGATAGCGCTGCCCCGTTTTCTCGAGCAGTTCCAGGGCCGTCAGCGCCTCGAGAACGTAGCGCGTCGCCCGCACGTCAGCCTGCACCGCGGCCGCCACCTCCTCGGCCGTTTGGCCGCCCTTCGCCAGGTGCGTGAAGAGGTCAAATTCCGCGGCGGCTGCCAGTACGCACGCCTCCTGATACCCGCGGGCCAGGTTGAGAATGCTTTCGGCTGTCCAGGATGCAGTCATTGCAGGCTCCCAAAACTCGGCCGCCGCGCGGCGTACACAAGCCGCATGACCGCCGCCGAGTCGAATACATTGAATTTAATGCGCCTTCCCTCCC
>JAAYXS010000743.1 GCA_012515775.1 Phycisphaerae bacterium | reverse complement strand
ACTGCAAACGCTACGAGAAATTTTCTCATCTTCCATTCTCCTTCAAAAGGTTTCTCGAAATGGAGTGCTTCCGCCTCCGTTGGACCAAGGGTGGGTGCCGCTCACCCGTACTCTCACGCTGCTAACTATACTCCCAACCCGGCCCGCATATCAAGCTTCATTTCAAGAAAAAAGACTATCTGGCGAAATTAGTCGGAATCGTCCCAATAAGCGATTCGACCGTAGGCCGGAATTGGGGCATGTAGTCTCATAAGTTGTCCCCAGGCCCTGTCCCAATATTCGCTTTTGTCAGAGTTTCGCTTGGGCGATAAGACATTTCGCTTGAACCTCGGGACACACCTTATCGGCCCCATACTTGTCTGCTGAGCTGGTTATAGGACGCGCACTCGTGCGGTGCCTTACTCGTCCGGCCAGGCCTGTCGCTAATACCCCGTCGCCTCTTGTATCCCCGAAAGAATTTCGGCGCCGGGTCAGCCGGCAGCTCGTTTCTCTTGGTCCCCGGCCCTGAGCCCCTACCTCTGGGCACGGCCCAGATCGCACCCCAAGTCAACTACCTACGCCATCCACACCCGCCTCAGTCCGAAAATTGTTCGGAGAGCCATATGGCCAACCGCAACACCGGGTCGTCCATTCCAGCCAGGTCCGGCACCGGCGAGATCAGCCACGCCGGACCGCCATCCATGTCGAAACCCTGGCCTTCCGCTATGCGGACGCGGCGGCCAGGCTCGGGCCGCCGCGTCCTTGAGGAGCAGAGTAGTCGCTGAACCGAGCAAAAGTTCACGGCTGCTCGACCGGGGCAGCCGGCGGCGTCGCGGGCTCACCGACGGTCGGCACGCAATAGTCATCCGCCAGGTGCTTTTCCTGCGGCGAGTACTTCAGGATCAACTTGCTGACCACGTCACGCAGCAGCGTGCGCTGGTCGGCGGCGCTTATCCGCTTGCCGCCCTCGGCTAGCGCCGCGTTGACCTTATCCTGCGAAAACGGCTTGATTCCCGCCTTTTCCGCCAGTTCGCGTTGCGCATTGGCCGTGGCGGCGTCCACCATGTGCGGGAAATTCGGCGCGCCGAACCAGATCGGCGTATTACGCAAGTCCACCCGCCCGGGCACGATGACGATCAGGTGCCCGGATTCATGCCCGCGGTTGAGCCGCTCGGCCGGTTGATTGCCCACATAGAGCACCGGCGTGGCGATCTCGCGCGGATACACGAAGTCCTTGTTCACTTTGAGCACCAGCAGCGTGCCCTCGGTCACCCACGGTCGCTCGTTGCTGAAGATATACCTGTAACCTTGCTCCAACGTGAAGGGCTGCGCGTAGACGATGTCCTCCACCGCGGCCGGGGTCGTTGGAATGGGCGGCGGCGCGGCCAGAGCGCCGGCTACCGCGGCCATCAGGCAAATACTGAGTATTGTTGTTCTCATCTGTAGCTATCCTTCTATTGCCATTCGGCGGTCTTCGTTCTGTTCCGGCTACGCACCTGCTAATCACACTGCACGTCGAATATTTCAACTCGGTCGACGCCCGCCTCGGTGAGCGAGTTGTTGGGCGAATCCACTGCCGTGAAGCGCACCCGCACGGTCGCCGTGAGCGGGATGAAGTCGGCCAAATACACCTGTCGCAGCTCCCATTCCGCGTGGCTGGCCAGGTGTGCCGCTTGAACCCACGTTGCACCGT
>JAAYXS010000742.1 GCA_012515775.1 Phycisphaerae bacterium | reverse complement strand
GCCTCGATCAATATCGTGATCAGTTTCGCCCAGACTTCCGCCCGATCGCGGGCCGACAACCCAACCGGCGGTTCCTCCAGCAGGGCATCCAACTCGGCCACCGCCTTGTCCGTCCGCCCGGCGGCGGCTTCGGCCTCCGCACGCCAGCCGCGCAGGGCCGCTTCCGCCGCCAAGCCGGTGGCGGCGAACGCCTCAAGCTGCGAAAGGGCCTCGTCGGGGCGGTCGTCCTGGATGAGCAGCAGAATCAGCCACTGGGTAATCTCGCTGTCGCCGGGCTGGTCGCGCAGCCATTGGCGCAGTTGCCCTTCGACCGCCTGGTAGTTCTGCACCTGCATTCCGACCTGCACGAATTCCGCGCGCCGTTCCTGCAGCTTGCTTTGAATGCGCTTGAGCTCGGCCTGCACAGCCTCGGCCCGCGAGCGCATCGGCAGGTTTTCTTCCGGCAACTGCTTGTACCGGTCCAGAAGACGCTTGAACTCCCCCAGCTTCTGCTGAAACTCGTCTTCCAACGGCTGCACGCGCGAACTGGCCAGCTCAAGCGCTTCCTGCTCACGGCCCGCCAGCGCCAGCACACGCAACTTCTCACGCCACCAGGTCGCGTTTTCGGGCTCGGCCGCGGTCCACTCGTCCAATAGCTGCAACGCGGCTTCAAACTCGGAAAACTCGACGTACGAGATCAGCAGTTGATCGCGCAGGGCGGTGCGCACGGCGTCCGTCTGCGCTAAGTCCAGCAAATGCCTGATGATCCGCCGGGCCTCATCAAGTTGAAAATCCGCCAGCCGCGCCACCGCCAAGAGCCGCAACATTTCGCCCCGGTTCGGATAGCGCGCTACCAGGTTGACCAGCACATCGGCCGAAGCCCGAAACTCCAACCTTCGCGCCAGCAGCCGCGCCAGCAGGACCGCCGGCCGCGCATCCTGCGGAAAGCGGGCGTGCAGCTCTTGGGCGTAGGGAAAAGCCTCGTCGTAGCGGCCGCGTACCAGCAACCCGGCGGCCAGCTTCAGTCCGGTTTCGATGTCCTGTGGATCGGCTGTGTATTGCCGCTTTAACTCCGCCAGGTGTTCAGGCCCGAACGGATTTTCACTGAAGCCCAGCGTGGTGCGAATGCGGCGCAGGACAGGTTCGGCCAGGTCGGCGTCTTCAGCCTCGCGGAATTGGAGCCGGGCCAGGCCCGGCTTGCCGCCCGCCAGGTAGCTTTCGACCAGGTTTTCCAGGGCTTCGCCGTTGTCGCGGTCAACCGTGAGGGCCTGCTGGAAGTAGCGTTGCGCCGCCAGGAGGTCGTCGCGCCGCTTGTAAAAATGCCCGAGGGCGAGCAGAAACTCTGCGTCGTTCGGCGAGTCCTTGACCGCCTCGCGGTACTCCTTCTCAGCTTCATCGTTCTGGTCGAGACCGGCGCACGCCGCGCCGAGCACAAAGTGCGCCGCACCCAGTTGCTCAGCTTCCTGCAAGGCCGCGAGGGCATGCGTCTTGGCCGGCTCCCACTCGTATCCGGCAACCAGCGACTGTGCCCAGGCGACCTGCGCCAGGGCGAACTCCGGACGCGCTTCGACCGCAGCGGCGAACAATTGTTCGGCCAACTCGTTCTGGCCGGCCCGCGCCGCCAGCGTCGCCAGCACGAAATCCGTCGCAAAGTCCCGGCCAGGCGCCGCAACCTGCTTTTCGACGTACTTTATGAGCTCAGCCGCGGAACCTTCATCGCGCTCCAGCCAGGCGACGAAACGCTTCCAGGGCACGTCGATGTTGTCAGGATGCGAGCGCACGAACTGCGCCAGCAAATCAGCCGCCGCGCCCACGTCGCCGCTGGCGCGTAGCGCGACCGCCGCTGCCCACACCGGCTCTGCGTCCTGCGGCTGCTGGGCCGCGATTGCGTTCCACAATTCGGCCGCCGCGGCATACTCGCCCGCTTTTGAAAGGCGATCGGCAACGGCCGCCGCCAATTCCAGGCTCTGCCCTGCGGAAACCTGGCGCTGCAACTCCGCCGTCCAGGCCTCAAGCTGACTGGCGGCACCGAGGGCTTTCACCGTGTCCGACAAGAGCGGCAACGAGCGCGGCGAGGTGTCGGGCTCGGGAAAAGACGGGCCCTCGCCGTCCGTCCATTGCAGGCGGCAGACCGCCAAAGCCTGCTCGTGCTGAACGGCGGCCAGCAACGTTCGCACCAACAGGCGCTGCACCGCCAGGCTGTCTGGCCAACGCGCAGCAGCGGCGCGCGATACCGCAACCGCGTCTGAATGGCGGCCGAGCCGCTTCAGCAGGTCGATCCGCTCCTGAATCGCTCCCTGCGGACGGTCAGTCAACAGTGGCGCGATTTCCTCGGCCTCGCAGTGCGCGGGCTGCGTGTCCCAGAGCGCTTCGTCAAAGCGCGTGTACGCCTCATAAGCGGCCGTCAAATAGCCGTTTTCCGCCAGGCATTCCGCCAGGCGGAACCAGGCCGCCGTGACGCGCGGGTTCGGGACCTCCGTATCCGCGGCCAGCGTCGCCGCCCGGTAGTGCCCCATCGCGGCCTCGAGTTGCGTTTGACGGCGGCAGATCTCGCCCAGCAAGTAGTGGGCGTCGGCCGTTTCACGCGCGGCCTGCAACGCCTGCGACGCATACACGCGCGCCTCGCCATCGGCCCGGAGCCGGAACTTGGCCGCCGCCATCAGATAGAGCAGGTCGTAGTAGTTGTGCGAGGAGCGGTTCAGCGCGGCATTGAGCCGGTCGACGGCGGCCTCGTACTTGCCGCTGCGCATCAGCCCCGACGCCGCCTCGAACAGGTTCCGCACCTCGGGCTGCTGATTCAGATCGTGCACCGTCCCCGCGGCCAAGGCGGCCGGGCGAATATCTTCCAGTGGCACCAGCCGGCGGTCGACCTGAGGCTGCCCCTGCAAGGGCGGCGGAAT
>JAAYXS010000741.1 GCA_012515775.1 Phycisphaerae bacterium | reverse complement strand
GTGCAGGTGCTGGACTGGAGCGCTTCGTCCGCGACGAACGCCATCGTGGCGAAGCACGAGTACGACCCGTACGGGAACGTGGTCGCCCAGGCCGGCGGTTACGCTGAGCGCAATCCGTTCCGGTTCAGTACGAAGCAGTGGGACGACGAAACGGGTTTCGGCTATTGGGAACAGCGCTACTACAGCCCGCGCTTGGGACGCTGGATTAGTCGGGATCCGATTGGGGAATTGGATGACAGGAACCTCTACCGGTTTGCAAAGAACGCAGGCGTGGCCAAGATCGACGCGCTCGGCCTGTGGGGAAATGGGAAGCAGTACTATGCTCTTCAACTTGATCAGCTGCTGCAAAGCGAAGGCCCACTGGACCTAAAAAGACTCTTCGAGCTCGAAGACGCGTGGCTCAAGGAGCCACGGGGACACAGCGACTTCGTCGGCTACCCTGAGTTCGACTGGGTGGCCGAGGACGAAGACCCGTGGACGAGCCCGTGGAATCCCTTCGGAGGAACGAAACGGCACTTCATGTCAGTGCCTGAGCTTATAGGGCAGGTGAAGGCAGCCATCAAGTGCTGCCGCAAGGGTGATTTCGAGCGGGCCATCCATCGCGGGCAAGATGTCTACTCGCATTACGACGCCGGCTGGCGCTGGTGGACTGCGGGGCACGTGTTCGGCGGGCACGAACCGGATGATTCTCGTATACATCGGACGGCGTGGGAACAAGCTAATTTCTGGACGGCTGCTCGCTTGAATGAATGGTACAAGAACTGCTGCAAGGATGCGGAGGGTAATTGGGGCTTCTGCTGCAAGTGTGACCAGTGTTGTGGACGCGCGTCACGGTGTCGGTAATGTATACGCGCGCGGGCGAGCAGACACGGTAGCGTAGTGTGCGCGGCAATTAAAGGCTGGGATGAGCCGCTGAAATGAGTATGGTGCCCCCGGGATTCTCCTGGCAGCTATGTTGCGACTGTAATAACGAGTGCACAAGGAAAGAGCGGAATGCCTGTGCGTAGCGGATTATCCATCGGCGTCGGGTCTGCCGGACTATTCGTGGGTTTTCAGTTCTGGCTGCGCGCGCACATTGACGCGCACTTGGGAGGAGAGGCATTTTTCGGGTCGCTGACGCTGCTTCCTCTTCTGGCCTTTGTCGACGGGTGGCTGTTGCGAAAGCTCACCAGCACACAGCACAAGGTGGGCCTATGGCCTCAGGTACTGGCCAATCCCGCAACGTACTTTAATTGCTACATGGCGGTGTGGGCCGCTGCATCAATCGCGCAAATAGGGTGGAGCCCCGAGGATGCGATCGTTCTGGCAATGCTCGGCGTTCTGTGGCTAATATGCGCTGGCACACTCGCCGCGGGATACTCGCTGGCGAGGCTCCTTCGTCCTACCCCCGGCGTGTGCCGCCACTGCGGGTACAGCACGATCGGAAACACCAGCGGACAGTGCCCGGAGTGCGGCCGCAGGGTGCCCTGTGCAGCGTCTAACAAAACCGAAACCGGTAACTAGCCAGCATGCTCCGCACACACGATAGTCGCCCATTTTGGCCACACGAGTGACAGGCTCGGCCGCCGGACCGGGATCGCTCACAGCGGCGGCGCTTTTACGGCTGCGTGTGCGCAGAACCTGGGCTACAATGACCGCAACGAGCCGCCGAGGCTGGCTGACGCTGCTGCACCTGGAGGGCCGTGAGCTTGCAGGACTGTGGGACCGGTTTTGAGCGGGTCAGGAAGTACGCGGGCGGCGTAAATTTGGCCGGGCAGAACGGCGGATGATAGGAAAGGTCGAAGCGTGTTCAATCGTTCCGTATCGGGCGAGTCGTTACTGTTCATACTGGTCCTGTTTGTTGCCGGCATAGAATGGTTTTTGCATACCGCGGACTACTGGATCCAGGTCAGCGACGACTTCGCCATATCGAACGCCCCCTCGGGACCAGGCAAGAGTGCTGCGACCTTCAGGTCGCAGCCGTTGCCGAGTACGTTCACGCTTTCGCGCTGGTGGCAGATCGCGCACTCGCACTGAATGACTCTACGGGCTATCTGTTGGTAACGCCCGGCGACGTCGAGCGCGTCGCGGCCGAGTTGCGGGTTACGATGGCTGAAGCTGAGTCGATGACGTCCCCGGTTGTCCGGCGTTTCGCGACGGAGGCGGAGCTGACTGCGGCCTTGCCCACGTTGCCTCCGCAGAGCAGGATTAACTGGGTGCAGCCGCGCAGGCAAATGGACCCCTGCTATTGGCAGGCCCAGAAGCTCGTGGCGGGCGTGGCGATCGTTGCGGTCCTGACGTTTTCGGCGGTGCGATTGTTAACGCGGCGG
Source organism: Phycisphaerae bacterium (assembly GCA_012515775.1). GTDB lineage: Bacteria > Planctomycetota > Phycisphaerae > UBA1845 > Fen-1342 > JAAYXS01. The sequence goes on along the minus strand of JAAYXS010000741.1, from coordinate 43 downwards.
TGGCGGCGGCGCCGGGTGAGTGCGTCGGCTGCTGACACGGCAT
>JAAYXS010000740.1 GCA_012515775.1 Phycisphaerae bacterium | reverse complement strand
CGGTTTGCGATCTCGAACATGACGACCGAATGGGGAGCGCTGGCGGCCATTTTTCCCTATGACGACGTCACGCGGCAGTACTTGCTTGAGCGGGCCGACGTCATGCGGCGGCGCGGCGACCGCGAGCCCCGCCTCACGCCGGAAAAAATACGCCAGCTCGAAAGCGAACTGCCCACGGCCGATCCCGGGGCTTTCTACGCCAAAGAAATCGAATTCGACCTCGGAACCGTTTCGCCATACCTGGCCGGCCCGAACGAGGTGAAGGCCATCGCCGCGGCGCGCGAGCTGGAAGCGAAGAACGTCCGCATCGATAAGGCCTTCCTGATGAGCTGTGTCAACGGACGGCTCCAGGACTTCGCCGCCGCGGCCGAAGTCCTCCGCGGACAGAAGATCGCGCCGCACGTGAAGCTCTACGTTGCGGCCGCTTCGAGTGAGGTCGAGGCGCAAGCCAAAGAGCGCGGCTATTGGAGCGCCCTGGCGGACGCCGGCGCCACTTTCCTGCCGGCTGGTTGCGGGGCGTGCATCGGCCTCGGCGAGGGCGTGCTGACCGACGGCGAGGTCGGCATATCCGCCACGAATCGCAACTTCGACGGCCGCATGGGTTCGCGCAAATCGCAGGTCTACCTCGCCAGTCCGGCGGTAGTGGCGGCTTCGGCCGTCGCCGGCAAGATTGCCGCGCTAAAGCCGGCCGCCGCCACGACGCCCAAGCCAACCGGCGCGGTTAAGGCGAACCCGCGCCCGGCGGCCGGTGCGGCCAAGGTCGAAATTCTGCCCGGCTTCCCGCTGCAGGTCGCGGGCGAATTGCTGTTTGTGCCCAAGGACAACATGAACACCGACGGCATTTACGGCAAGGAATACACCTACAAGACGCTGCCGCCGGAAGAAATGGGCAAAGTCGCGATGGCCAACTACGACCCCGAGTTCCAGAAGATCGCTCGGCAGGGCGACATCCTGGTCGGCGGCTACAACTTCGGCAGCGGCTCTTCGCGCGAGCAGGCCGCGACCTCGCTGAAGTTCCGCGGCTTGCAGCTTGTCGTGGCCGGGTCCTTCTCGCAGACGTACAGCCGTAACGCGTATAACAACGGCTACATCTGCATAGAGTGCCCGGCGCTGGAAAATGATTTGCGGGCTGCGTTCACTGCGGGCTGCAAGGACGGCCAAGCCGCGCCGCGCACCATCCGCACCGGCTGGCAGACCACCATCGACTTCACGCGCTCGCAAATTCGAGTGCAAAGCGCCGGCGGGCCCGAGCGGATATACTCATTCCCGGCTCTGGGTCCGGTGGCGCAGGAGCTGGTGGTAAAAGGCGGCTTCGAAGCCGTCATCCGCGACCAACTCAGCCGGATGGCGTAGCTCGACCAGGCTTTATGAGCAAACCGTGCAGGACCGGCCGCAGACCGGTCCTGCATGCCGAGCCGCCAGGGAACCGGCTGACAGGTCCACCATGCAAGCTCGCCAAAACCGGTCCCGCAGGGTGTACGATGCAAGCGCGTTACGAGCTATTCGATCACACGGCCGACGTTGGTGTGCGCGTGTACGCGCCGACGCTGGCCAGCCTCATAGAGCCGGCCACGCGCGGTTTGTACGAGGTCATCGGTGAGCTTGCGGGCAAAACCGGCGCGCCCGCCGAGCAGGTGCGGCTTGAGTTCAGCGGTGATGAGCCCGCCGTAATGCTGCGGGATTATCTGGCCGAGGTTCTGCGGCGCTTCGAAACGTGCCATCAGCTCGCGACCGAAGTCGAAGTCGAGCAGTTTACTGAGGACCGGCTGGCCGTATCCGTGAAAATGCGGCCAGTTGATCCGCATCGCAGTAAATACGCCAACGAGGTCAAAGCGGTGACTTACCACGAGCTGGGAATACGCTCGTCGCCGGACGGATTCGAAGCCACGTATATCGTCGATATATGAATAGCACTATCTGCTGCCATCTGGTCTGAGGTTCAAAATGTCTGACGCATACACCGGACCGCTCGAACGCATCGACGAGTGCCGCTGGCGCATTCCGCGCACCGCCAAAGCCGGCATGCGCGTCGACGGCATCATCTACGCCGACGACACGCTCATGCAGTCCAT
>JAAYXS010000739.1 GCA_012515775.1 Phycisphaerae bacterium | reverse complement strand
GCTCGCGCAGCACGCGTGCTCCCAAGCCCTGGTTGTGCCGCAGGATGGCGAGCAGGATGTGCTCGGTGCCGACGTAGTCCAGCTCGTACTCGTGGGCGATGTCGTCCGCCAGTTTGACGATCGCCCGGGCATTCGAGTCCAGGTGCTGCATTGGCATTTTTGTCGCCCTTTCCTGCAAATCCATGCTCCGCCCCTGCTTATACCCGAGCGCCGTACCGCCGACAACCCGCAGCGCGCCTTCGCGCCAAACTCATGACGTGATAAGGCAAACTCATGACGTGATAAGGTGATGAAGTGATAGGGTGATAAAGGACGGTTTGTGGAACCCCTTATCACCCTATCACCTTATCACTTTATCACTCTAGCGCCGGCAAACCCTCGAACAGCGCGCTGCCGACGCGCACCAGCGTGGCGCCCTCCTCGATCGCCACCGTGTAATCCTGCGTCATCCCCATCGACAGGTGCACGAACTCGGGGCCCACCACGCCACGCTGTCTCAGACCAGCCGCCATCTCGCGCAACTCGGCGAAAAACGGCCGCGCATGTTCCGGGTCGGGGTCGAACGGCGCCATCGTCATCAAGCCACGCAAGCGAATCCGCGGCCGGTCGCGCAGCCCCTCGATCAACGCTTCCGCTTCCGCCGCTGGAACCCCGGACTTGCTGTGTTCGCCGGATACGTTCACTTCCACCAGGGCGTCGACGCGGGCATCGAGCTCGGCCGCCACCCGGTCCACCTCGTCTGCCAGGCGCAGCGAGTCGAGCGAATGAATAATGCGCACGTGCCGCAACACCTGCCTGACCTTGTTCCGCTGCAGGTGTCCGATCATGTGCCAGCGCGGCACCGGCGGCGCCGGGGCCGTTTCGGAGCCACCGGCCGCCGCAACCGGCTCGGGCCAGCCATCCAGGCGGGCTCCGAGCGCCTCGGCGCGCCGGCTAAGCTGCTGAACCCTATTTTCACCCAGGTCGACCACGCCGGCCGACAGAAGTTCCCGGATGATCGGCAGGTCAACGTACTTGGTTACGGCCACCAGGCAGATTTCGCTCGGCTGGCGGCCTACGCGCGCACAGGCTGCGGCGATATTCTGTCGCACCTGGGCCAAGTTGTGGTGCAGCCGGGCGCTCCACTCCCGCTGCCCCGTGTTTGCCGGTAAGGGTCGGTTGTCGCCGTCCAATTAAGAACCTCGGTCCGCGTCCTTTGACTGCATGGAGTCACCGCGGCTCTCATTCTATACTGTGAGCGCATGTTCGACATGACGTTCCTCAAATCGGTCGGCGGATTGCGGGCCATCGTTGCGGACCCCGCCGTCGTAATCGTCGAACTGGTCTTGATCGGCCTGTCGGTCAACTGGATCGCCAGCGTGCTCCAGGGCACGCGCGGTACACGCCCGCTGCGCGGCGTGCTGACCGTGTTGATCGTCGCCGCGCTGGTGATCAACGTGCTGGCCGAGCGCTCCGGCTGGGAGCGGCTGTCGCTGCTTTATGAATACTTCCTGTTCGGGCTGGCGTTCATCGCCCTGGTCGCTTTTCAACCGGAATTGCGCCGGGCGGTGATCCGCGCCGGTGACGTTCGCTTTCTGCGGCGCGGCACGCCGCAGTCCAAGGTGGTCGCGGCCCTGGTGCAATCGGCACGCTACCTGTCCCGTAACCGCTACGGCGGGCTGGTGGCAATTCAGCGGGCGGTCGACCTGAGCAGTTGGGCCGAAAAGGGCACGATCCTGAATGCCGAGGTATCGGCGAACCTGCTCGACTCCATCTTCTTCCCCAATTCGCCCTTGCACGACCTGGGCGTGATCATCGCGGGCAAAAAAGTCCTGGCGGCAAACTGCCAGTTCCCGCTGGCCGAAAGCGACGAAGTGGACGCGGCGGTCGGCAGCCGGCACCTGGCGGCAGTGGGTATGAGCTACGAGACGGACGCCCTCGTTTTGGTGGTGTCCGAGGAGACGGGCACGATCTCGCTGGCGGACGGCGGCCGGCTGACGCGCTTCTTGTCGCTGGATGACCTGGCGGATGAGCTGAGCGCGCGCCTCGCGGGCCAGACGCTGCAAGCCGGGGGAAAAAGCGGCGGCCTGCCGCCGCTAAGTCATTTTTGGCGCTTCGCGCGGCGCGCCCTGGTGGTCGTGCCGTTGACGCTGGTGATCTGGGTTTTGGCGAACCAGGCCAGTCAGACCGAAATCGACGGCGTGGACGTGGAATTGGCTTTGCGGCCGCGCGTGCTGGGTTACGTTGTGGACCTGGAGGAACCCCCGGCCGGCTTGCTGAAGGCGAAGTTCCGCGGCTCGGCCCGGGCCATCGAGCGTCTGCGGGAGCGGACAACGAATCAACCGTTGCGCGTGAGCTGGGAGCTGTCCGAGCGAGATTTGGCTGGGCCGCGCGAGCGTGGGGCGCTGGAGCTGCTCAACAATCTGGAGGAAATCCGCACGCTGCGAGTCAGCGTCGAGGAAGTGCAACCCGAGAAGTTCGGCTTCGTTGTGGACGAAGTGGCCAACGTGACCATGGGCCTGAAGGTCGATACCGGCACAGTGCAGACAGCGGAGCAGCAATTTGAGCCGGCCCAGGTTCGCGTGGTGATGCGCGCCCGGCACGTAAACCCGCGCACCGGCGGCTTACCGGAGAGTCAGCGCGTTCTGGAGCTGCCGCTGGAAGACCGCGTGCGGCGTGCCGCGCCGGGGGAAGTGATTACGTTGGAGGAGGTGCCGGTTCCGGACCACGTCGGCAATCTGCCCATCATCAGCAAGGACCCGCGTACGGTGCGCGTAACGCTCCGTGTGGGAGGACAGCGCATCGCGCGCCAAGTCTCGCACGTTCCGGTCTGGATTAATATCAGCCCGGAGCTGCTCCAGGTGTACGAGGTCGAACGCCTGGATCCCCAGGAGTGGCTGATCGCGGTGGAGCTGGAAGGCGAAAAGAGCCAAGTCGACGCCCTGCGGGCCCAGGACCTGCGCGCCTTCGTCACTATCAGCAGCGAACTGCTCAACCCCGCCCCGGAACTGCGGCTGGAAGTTAACATCGATGCCCCGCAAGGCATCCGAGTGACGGGCAACAAGCATTATGTGCAATTGCGGCTGACTCGCCGCGCGGAGCGCACGCCCTGATGTCAGAGCGAAGCAGGTCAGAACGCAGTGCAGCTCTTGCCCTCGAGGTCCTCTTCCTGGATGACGATCTGGCCGTCGTCGCCAAGCCGGCCGGCATGCCATCAGTGCCCGGGCGAAATACTCCCCCCAGCGCGATCGAACTACTGAGCCGGCAGCCCGAATTATCCGGTCACGGCGGCTTGCGAGTGGTGCACCGCCTGGATCGCGGGGCTAGCGGAGTGCTGGTGTTCGCCCGCACGCTTGCGGCCCAGCGCGGCCTGGTGCAACAGTTCATGGAGCGCCGCATCGAGAAAGTCTATCTCGCGCTGGTCAGCGG
>JAAYXS010000738.1 GCA_012515775.1 Phycisphaerae bacterium | reverse complement strand
GCAAGCTGGGCAGTTCCCGGACTGGCCGGTCAGGCCGGTGTGCGACTCCAACAGCGTCTGGCAGCGCGGGCAGGCGAAGTTGAACTCCAGCCGCGGCGCCAGCCCCGGCCGGGCCGCCTGCACGGCCCGGTTCTCTGTCGGTGGCGGCGGAACGCGCGCCACGCTTGAACAATATGGGCACTGCACGTCGCGGCCCTGCCAGGCGCGGCGGGCCATCATCGGCCGGCGGCAGTCGCGGCACACGATCGTAAATTGCTCCGTCTGAGCTTCCGCCATGACCCGTGAATTGTAAGCAAATTCGGGCCGCGCGCGCCTCGCCGAGCCCGAAGCGCCCGCGAGGGCAAAAGAACTCGCTGACGGCTCGCCCCGCCTGGATCCGAGCGCGCGCCTTGATCCGAGCCCGAAGCGCCAGCAAGGGCAAAACCTGACGGGCCGAGCAGCACTGAGCGGGCCGCCCCGCCCGCTACCCAAACCGGCCCTTGACGGTTATCGTGTCAAATCAGTGTGCGTGAGTCCGCAGCGCGCCACTCCGGGCCCAGCCGCCCGCGAGCTCTTGCCCTCGCCAGCGCTTCGGCTCGGATCACGCGCACGGTACCTCAGGCGAGTCTTGGAGGTCACGAGGTGTCGAGAATCGTTCGCCGGTCTGGCTGGCCGCGCCAAGTCGCTTTGGTCGCATTGCTGCTGCCCATGCTGGGGGGCTGCAAGCTTATCGCCCTGCCGTTCTTCGCCCTCGGGCAGGACCAGACCAAGAAAGTCCCCGCCGAGTACCCATACCTGGAAGGCAAGAAGGTGGCCATCCTGGTCTGGGTCGACGAGTACACCAGCTTCCAATACCAATTCCTGCCGCTCGAAGTTTCGGAACACGTCCGCGTGGCCTTGGAAGGTAGCGTGCGCGGGGTGAGCGTGGTTCCGAACCGCCAGATCATCGATTTTCAAAAGCGCGAGCCGGACTGGCAGTCGCGAAACCCCGCCGAAATCGGCAAAGACTTCGGCGCCGACCGCGTAATCGTGATCGAGCTGACGCAGTACACCACACGCGAGCCCGGCAGCATGCACCTCTACCGCGGCCACATGGGCGGCAATGTGAAGGTGCTGGACACGGCGTACCCGCAGTCCGGCCCGGCCTATCAGACTGAGATTGAGGTCGCCTATCCACCGGACCGCATTGCCGCCTATGGCACGGACGAACGTACTTTGCGCCGGGCCATAATGGAACTCTTCGCCAATGACCTGGCGAGCCGCTTTCACGAACGCCGGGAGAAGGTGAAGTGATTCGCCCAGGCTTTGGTAGCTGGTCTTTGCTCCTGTCGCTGGTGTTCATTACTGCGTCTCAGACGGGATGCGTCGGGCTGCGCGGCCTGGCGTATTTGATGCAGCCCCGCCAGGTTCAAAAGCCGGAAGTCGACCTCAGTGGGCGGGTCGCGATCGTCATCGACTACGCCCGGGCCAACCAGGCCAATCCAGTTTTCGAAACCACGTTCCACAAACGGGTCGTGGAGCTCCTCCGCGAAAACAAGGTGAAGGCCGAAATCCTGGCTTACGACGAGATCGACCACTTGCGCCAGTCCCATTCCGACTTCGCTTCCTGGAGCGTGCAGAAGATCGGCCGCGAGCTGAACGCCGACCAGGTGCTCTACGTCCGCATTGAAGAACTGATGCTGGGGCAGAAGAACAACGCCTTGCTGGTACCTTCGGTCGGCCTGCGGCTGAAGCTGATCGCGCCGCGCGCTCCGGCCGCGAATGCCCGGCTTTGGCCGGATGCTGACAGAGAGCGCGACGGCCGCGAAGTCACCTGTAAGCGCCCGCCTGGCGAGAATGAGGGGGCGGAGCGGGTCGATTCCGAGACCGCCAAGTTGGCCCGCGAAACCGCCTATTATGTCGCCCGGAACTTTTACGAGTACGACCTCGAGCTGCCGCCGCCGCGCGAACCCTGACGTGTCCGGCGAGCGGTCCACCGCGGTCCGCCTGGCATTGCTGGCGGTCATCGCACTCGTGATCGTCGCGAGTTCCAGCTTGCTGGGCCCGACGCCCCTGAGCGAGATTTTC
>JAAYXS010000737.1 GCA_012515775.1 Phycisphaerae bacterium | reverse complement strand
GACTTCTTCCGCGAGCAGACCGGGCGCGAGTTCCCGCAGGACCCGTGGGAGCAGCTCGTCGGTGCGATCAACGCCGTCTTTAATTCGTGGAACGCCGAGAAGGCCGTCACGTATCGGCGCGTGGAGAAGATCACCGACCTGACGGGCACCGGCGTCAACGTGCAACAAATGGTCTTCGGCAACATGGGCGAGGACAGCGGCACCGGCGTGTGCTTCACGCGCGATCCGAGCACCGGGGCCAACGAGTTTTACGGCGACATGTTGATCAACGCCCAGGGCGAGGACGTGGTGGCCGGCATCCGGACGCCGCTGCACATGAGTGAACTGGCCGAGCGCATGCCCGCCATGTACGACCAGCTTTGCGCCGTGCGGGCCATGCTCGAGGTGCACTACGGCGAGATGCAGGACGTCGAATTCACGTTCGAGCGCGGCAAGCTGTACATCCTGCAGTGCCGCACCGGCAAGCGCACCCCGCACGCCGCTTTCCGCATCGCCGTTGAGCAGGCCACGCAGCCCCTGATGAGGCGGGAAGAAGCGCGGCGCCTGGCGAAGGCCAGCTATCTGCCTCGCAAGTACGAGGAGCGCGCCGCGCGCCCGGTAATCAGCCAGGACGACGCGATCGCCCGCATTACGGGCAACGACATTGAACGCTTGTTCTATCCCATCATCAGCCAGCGCGTGCCGCGCGAGGAACTGGGGCGGCGGCGCATCGCTGAAGGTATCAACGCCGTACCCGGGGCGGCCTGTGGCAAGGTGGTCTTCACGGCGCGCGAGGCCGAGGCTTTGGCCGAACAAGGCGAGGACGTCATTCTGGTCCGCAAGGAAACCAGCCCGGAAGACGTGGGCGGGATGCAGGCCGCCAAGGGCATCCTGACGCAGACGGGCGGCAAGACTTCGCATGCTGCGGTGGTGGCGCGCGGATGGGGCAAGTGCTGCATCGTGGGCTGCGAGGCGCTGCGGATCGATTACAACACGAAGCAGATGTCGGTCAACGGCAAGGTGGTGCGGCAGGGCGAGTTCCTGACGCTCGACGGCTCAATCGGCGCGGTGTACGAAGGCAAACTCGACCTCGAACGGCCCGAGCCGCCGCAGGAGTACTACACGCTCATGGGCTGGGCGGACCAGCGGCGTGAGATCGGCGTGCGTACCAACGCCGACACGCCCGAGGACGCCCGCAAGGCGATCCAAATGGGGGCCGAAGGCATCGGCCTGTGCCGCACCGAGCACATGTTCTTCGCCACCCACGAGCGGCAACTCGCCATCCAAGAGATGATCCTGGCCGACACCGAGGCCAAGCGGCGCGCGGCGCTCGATAAACTGCTGCCGTTCCAGCGCAGCGACTTCATCGGCATTTTCGAGGCGATGGAAGGCAACCCGGTCACGATCCGTTTGATCGACCCGCCGCTGCACGAGTTCGTGCCCAAGACGCGTGAAGAGGCCGAGCGGCTGTCGGCCGTTACCGGCGTGAATCCGAACGACATCCTGGCGCGGGCGGAACAATTGCACGAGTCGAACCCGATGCTCGGTCATCGTGGCTGCCGGCTGTGCATCACGTATCCGGAAATCCTGGAGATGCAGGTACGGGCCATCATTGAGGCCGCGGTTGACCTGAAGAAGCGCGGCTTGCCGGTCAATCCGGAGATCATGATTCCGCTGACCATCGACCCCAAGGAGCTGCGCATCCTGGCCGACCGCACGCGGGCCGTTGCCGACGGCGTGATCGCGGAGGCCGGCATCGAGCTGTCGTACCTGGTCGGCACGATGGTCGAGACGCCGCGGGCGGCGCTGTTGGCCGGTCCGGTCGCGGAAACGGCGGAGTTTTTCAGCTTCGGTACGAACGACCTGACGCAGATGACGATGGGCCTGTCGCGTGACGACGCGGGCCGCTTCCTGCCCGAGTACATCAAGGCGGGCATCTTCAAGGCCGACCCGTTCCAGTCGCTGGATCAGGAGGGCGTGGGGCAACTGGTCCGCATGGCGGTGGAGAACGGGCGGCGGGCGCGGGGCAAGCTGAAGATCGGCATCTGCGGCGAGCACGGCGGCGACCCGGAGAGTGTGAAGTTCTGCCATCG
>JAAYXS010000113.1 GCA_012515775.1 Phycisphaerae bacterium | reverse complement strand
GGCGCAGCAGGCGGAAGCTTGAGGCGCATGCCGGGAATGATTTTGTTCGGATCGCGTAATCCGTTTACATCTGCGAGTTCGCGCCACCGCCGGGAATCTTTCAGTACATCGCGAGCGATGCTCGCCAGCGAATCGCTGCCGCGTATCGTATACCAGCGCTCTGTCGCTGTCTCGCCGCTCGAACTCGCTTTCCCGCCCTTCTTGCTGGAGCGCGACGGCCGTTCAGCCGCCGCTACCGTCGTTCGCTTCGTCCTCTTGCCACCGTTATCGGCGCTGGCCCCCCTCTTCTTCCTGGCCGAAGCCGCCACCGCTGCAACCGTCGCCGACTTGGACTCTTTCTTGGCGGTCGCCTCAGGTTGCTTGGAAGCGACCGTGCCGGACGACTGCCTCGAAGCGCTGTCCGATGCCACGGCAACGCCCGGAATGCTCGGAATGGTCAGCACCTCGCCCACGTACAGCTTGTTTACTCGCTTGGCGATCTTGGGATTCGCCTCGATCAACATCCGCTGGTGACGCTGTTCGGACGAGCCGAACACCCGCTGTGCGATTCGCGTGAGCGAATCTCCCTTGCGCACCTTGTACGTACCGGCCGCCGCCACCGACGCAACCGGCTCAGCCGCCGGCGGGTTTACCGCGGCGGCGGGTTCGGGCGCCTCAATGGCCGTCAGAGTCACCGGGCGCGCTTGGCTCGGCGGCTGCTCCCAGGCCGACTGATCAATTTCTTCAACAATTCTGGTATGCGGCAATGCAGCGGCTGGCGCCAGCGCGAGCACTGCTTCGCCGGCGTGAGCCGCGGAGGGTGCTACAGGAGGCTGGGCCGCCAACGCCGGCGGGACGCTCGACGTCTCCTGCCGCACGATCGGGGGCAGAACAACCGTGCGGGTTTCGGGCGGCGCTCCCTCGGCCGCGGCTACGGCCCGGGCCCGGCGCCCGGCCAGACGCTGCGACTCGACCGGGCTCCTTCGTTCCAGCCGGCCGGCTGCGGAGTTTGAGCGTTCAACCGGCGGGGCGGCGGCGCCGCCGACGGTCGCTGTTGGCGAGATCGGCGCTTGGCTGGGCAACGCAGCGTTGTTCACGATATAGCACAACCCAGCAATGAAAAACAGGCAGATGCCCAAAGCCGCCTTAACGTTCAACGCCATTGCCGCGCTCCTACAGCTTTTCAAACTTCCATGCGGCGCGCCACCCGCAGTTTCGCGCTGCGGCTGCGCGGATTGCTGTGCCGCTCGGCGGGGTCGGCCACGACCGGGCGGCGCGTGATTTCCTCCATATCGTCCTGGCCTCGCAGCCAGCGCTTCACGATCCCGTCCTCCAGGCTGTGGAAGCTGATGACCGCCAGCTTTCCGCCCGGGGCCAGGTGCGTTGGCGCCAGATCGAGAAACCTTTGCAGGTTTTCAAGCTCGTGGTTCACTGCGATCCGCAGCGCCTGAAAGACGCGCGTCGCCGGGCTGCGCCGGCTCGGCCCTTTTCCCGCCGCGGCATAGGCCGACTCGACGGCGCTGGCCAGCACGCGCGTGGTCGTGATCCGGCCGGAATGCCGCACCTGGCAGATGCGCCGCGCGATCTTGCGGCTGAGTGGCTCCTGCCCGAATTCGTAAAACAGGTCGGCCATCTGATCCTCGCTGGCCGCATTCACCAGGTCGAGCGCCTTGTCGGCTTGCGTACGGTCATAGCGCATATCCAGCGGCCCTTCGCTTTCGAACGAGAAGCCGCGCGCCGGATCAGCCAGTTGGGCAGAGTTGACCCCGAGGTCCAAAAATAGCACATCCACTCGCTGCAGGCCCAGGGCCGCCAGGACCTCGGGGTACTCCGCATAATTCGCTTTGAACAAGTCCAGGCCGTGTCCAACCAGCCCGGACAGCCGCTGCCGCGCCTCGGCCAAGAGCTCTTCGTCCAGGTCCAGGCCGATGTAGCGTCCGCCGGGCATGATTCGCGGGGCAAAAACGGCCGCATGCCCGCCCAGTCCGACCGTGCCGTCCAGAACGACTTGGCCCGGTTCCAGTTTCAGTAGATCGAGCAGAGGCTCGACCAATACCGGCTGATGTTCGCGCCGCAGATCAGCCACGATCTGTTGCCCCGTTGCCACGCGGCTGACGGTCAAAAAAAACTTCGCCGAAGCATGGACGTACCCGCCCCAAACGGGTACAACACACGTCGTTCGTACTCAGGATGAAATGCTTGGTCGCGGCCAACCTTCCCTGATCGGCCTGCGACCCGCACCAGGCGGAACCAACCGCCGTTCGGAGTTCAGGAACATCCTTGTTCCCCGCCAGCGTCCCTCGGCGAAAAGGCGCTGACTGTTACTCCGCATCGTGGGGAGGGATGCAGCGACGACCGCGCCAACAGACGCCGCTGCTATCCGCCCTCGTTCAAACCCAACCAACCTGTATCATCTGGTCATTGACCGGTTCTCGCTCAGGCCGCGGTCTGGCGTCCTCAGTGCGCTTCAGGCCTGGAGGCCGGACGGCTGCGGTGCGAAGGCCCGCAACTCCTGCAACGCCCGGGCGCGATTCTCAGCCAAGTGCTCCCACTGGCTGTTTTCGAACTCTTCGAAATCGCGCCGGTTCCAAAGCTCCAAGTGGTCCTGAACGCCGATCAGCGTGACCTCTTTTTCAATACCGGCCCGCTTAAGCAGCCTGTCCGGAAGGAGAATCCGACCTTGGTTGTCCGTTTCGAGCAAAGCACATTGGCTGTACTCGAACTGACGCCACGCTTGGGTCGTGTCGGACAGGCTTTCTGCTGGCGGCACGGGCCGGAGCTTCTCAAAATAAGACTCCGGGTAAAGCGCCAGAGTGCGTGGTCGGCCGCCGGGCAAGGCGTAAAACGAATGCTCATCGAGCTTTCGCCGGATGTTGAACGGAACGGAGAGCCGGTTCTTGGCGTCGATGACCAGCTCATAAGTCCCGACCAGGAACATCGTTTCGGCCCACTGCGACCCACTTTTCACCACTGACACACATAGTGTAACACACGTAAGGAATTACGCAAGCGAAAAGCACTTTTTTTGAGCGCCAGCGCAAATTATTTCTGGACCTGACCGATGAACAGCCTTTTGT
>JAAYXS010000736.1 GCA_012515775.1 Phycisphaerae bacterium | reverse complement strand
TGGCGCCGGCCCGCAGGATGGCTTTATTATCGTCGCGGGCGAAGTCGATGTTGCGCGTGCGGATGCCGATGACATCCCCGCGATCGCGGGCGATATCCGCGGCGAAGGCGGGCAACACAAACTCGCGATTGAGCATCCACACCGCGATCAACAGCGCCGCACACGCGAACACCGGTGCCGCTAGGCGCTGCAGCGGCATGCCGGCCGACACCAACGCCGTCATTTCGTTGTTGCGCAGCATCATGGCCAGCGTGAAGGCCCCGGCGAAGGCCATCACCGGCCCGGCAAGCTGCGAGAAGTACAGCGGCAGGTTGTGCCAGTAATAGTCGACGATCGCGTTTAGGACCTCGCTGAAGCTCAGTTCGCGGTTCTCGATGAAGCCGTCCAGGTTGACCAGCAGATCGCTGACGATGTACACGCCCAGCCCGACCGTCAGCAGAATGAGGTAGGAGCGCAGGAAACTGCCAATGATGTAACGGTCGATCGTCAACATCGCACTGCAGACTCCGTCATCGCCGCACGCCCAGCCGCAGAATCACCACGTCCGCTGCGCCGATCAGCCCCAGACCGCCCCAGGTGATCAGCGGCGAGAGAAATTCCAAGTCCGGCCGCTCGCCTAGCGAACGCGCCATCACGATCGCCAAGGCCGCCGCTCCGAACGGGATGCAGGCCAGCCCGAACGCGGCCAGCGCTTGTGATCCGCGGAAGATCGCCCCCAAGGCCGCGGCCATCAGCACGGTCACCAACGCACTGCACGCAATGCCCAGACGCGACTGGATGTTCGCCGACATCTTCCGCTGCTGCGCGGAGGCGTCCGCCAGTAGCCGCTGGCGGGCCACAGTCAGCTCCGGATTGAAGGGCAATTCGGCTTGTGGATCGAAAACCACTTCCTCCGTGTAACTCTGCAGCCGGGTCAGAATGTGCGCCGGAACGCGGTAGTCTTCCGACAGCGCGAACGGCGGTTTCTCACGCCCGTGGGCATAGTCGCTGGCCCGCGGGTTGTGCTCGACGACCGGCTGCTCGGCGGTGCGGTCCAGCTCAACGCGGACGACCAGGGCGGTATCGACGCGGCTGGCCGATTGCAGGAACAGCTCTTCGCTGGCGGCTGTCCGGGCGCGTAAGCGCACCAGGGGCGCCTGGTAGTACAGCAACGCCGCGGCATCCGCCGCCGGTTGCTCAACGCGCGCGTCGTACAGCAGCAAGCCCTTGTCTTCCACCTCGGCCCTGGCGGCATAGATACGGCAAACATCGCCACGCTCGTTGTCCAACTCGATCGGCTGACCCTGCGCCAGCCGGGCAATGCAGTCGTCGGCGAACTGCGACCGCGCCAGGTTGAGCTGGAAACTGCGTATTTTGGGCTGCAAACGTTCGATCTCCCACGGCCGGTCGCGCCAGCGCATGAGCGTGGCCAGATCCAACATGCCCGGCCGGCGTGGAAACTCGAGCGGTACGGAGATCGGCCCGATTTGCTGGCTTTCGAGGTAAGCACTGCTGGCGTGCACATCGAAATCGCGTCCGCCGTTCACGAACAGCGTGACCTGCAGCGGCGACTGGCGCCCGTCGAACTGGCACAGCCCATGTTTGGCGCAAGCATAACGCTGCAGCCGCTCGTCCTTATCGAGCATCACGAAGAACGGCGAATCCATCAGCAGGTAACTGAAGCCCTCGCCGGTCGGCAGGTTCTGCTCTTGCAGCCCCCGTTCGCTGGGCACGCGCATGTTCTCGGCGGTCAAAAGGTAGGTGCTGCCGCCGCGCTGATAGCGCACGTAACCCTTCGTCTCCATCCGCTGCAAGGCGAGGTCGCGCAGGTTGGCCCGCACGTATTGGTTCAGCCGCCGTGTTACGTCGGGGACCACCAGGTCGCCGAACAGCAGCGTGAACACCGCCACAAACACCGACACCAACAGCGCCCCCAGGAATAGTTTGTGAACGTTGATTCCCGCCGCCCGGCAGGCCGTAAACTCGTTATCGGCCGCCAGCCGCCCGTAAACCATGGTGGTGGCGAAGATGGCCGCCACCGGCATCGCCAGCGCCACCATGATGGGGATCAGCATGGGCAGAAAGCCCAGTACGTCGCCGGCGCTGGCCCCTTCATAGCGCAGCACGTTGTACAGCCCGCCGCCCATGGTGAGCACGGCCGTCAGGGCCACCAGCGTGAGCGCAAAGGTCTTCAGCAGCTCGCGCAGCACGTAAGAATGCAGCGTGTACATCATCGCCGTTCTGGCCTCGTGGGAACACGGCCGCGGCCAGCGCTGCGGGCGCCGGCCGCTGAACGAGAATGTTTCAATGTAGGGCGGCCCGAGCCGGCGGGCAAGCATGGCTCAGTCAGCGCCCCGCGTTCGGCGCGCCGCGGTTGCCACAGGGCCCGGTTTCTGTCAGATTACGCGCTGTCGGTCGAAGAGGGCGAACATGGCTGTGATGTGTCTCAACCGGACCCAAGCGCAACTCGTCGTCGTGGACGTCCAGGAGAAGATGCTGGCGCACATCCACGCCCGCGAGGATGTGCTGGCGCAGATCGTGCGGATGATGCGTGCCGCGCACGAGCTGGAGCTGCCGCTGACGATTTCCGAGCAGTACGTGCGCGGGCTGGGGCCGACTGTGCCGCAGGTACTGTCGGCAGCCGGCGAGCCGGCCCGTTTCACCAAGCTTGAGAAAATGGCCTTCAGCCTGATGCGCGACGAGCCCCTGCGCGAGCACATCGTCGGGCTGCGCCGCCCGCAGGTGGTGCTGGTCGGCATCGAATCGCACGTCTGCGTGCAGCAAACGGCCTTTGACCTGCTGCGACTGGGCCTGGAGCCGTGCGTGCTGGCGGACGCCGTCGGCTCGCGCCGGACGTCAGACCGCGACGTGGCCCTGGACCGCATGCGCGCCGCGGGCATCGCCGTTTCCACCGTGGAAGCGGCCATTTTTGAGATGTTGGAACTTTCAGGAACGGACCTCTTCAAACGGCTGTTGCCGATCGTGCGCTAATGCAAGCAGACGAAGACCGCGAATACGAACAGGAAGAGCTGGACTGGGAGGCGCGCGAGGCGCTCGACGACCCGGAGGGGCCGCAGGAATGCGACCTGCTCGCCCAGGGCGACCCGGACGAGCCGGACACGGTAGAGTGTCCCAATTGCGGCGAGGACATCCTGGAGGATGCCGACCAGTGCCCGCACTGCCACCAGTGGGTCATTCAAGGCGGCCAGACCGACGCACAGTCGCACGGCTTCGTCTTCATCCTGATCGCAGCGCTCATCCTGGTCGTGCTGGCCTACTGGCTTCAATAGCCGCCCGACGCCAATCGACGGGTTGGACGCCAATCTCCAGCGGTTAAGCGCGGCGCGCAGCAACAGCACAGCAGCAACAGCCCAAGCGAACCCCGCCTCTACCCCGCCGTCTCGGACGCCGCTACCACGCCGTCTCGCAAGAAGAAATCTCGCGCCTGCCAGCCGTCTCGGCCAACCGCGTCAACCCGCCGTCTCGTCGTCCGGCAACGGAAAGTCGATAAGCTGATCCCCCACGCGCAGCTTGCCGCTGCGCAGTAATTCCTCCAGCAGCGGCCGACAGCTTCCGCAACCGGTGCAGCAGCCGGTCGCTTTTATCAGATCTTCAATGTCGGTAATCCCATGCCGCCGCGCGTACGCCAGCAGCCCGACGAAGCTCAAATCGCGGCAATTGCAGCGTATCTGCATGCGCCCAGTATACCGGCGCGACCGGAGCCGGGGGCGTGTCGCCCAAGTCGCCCCAGCAGCACCAATAAAATAACCGATCGCCGAACCGGCCCGAGCCGCCAGTACTAATGACTAATAACTAACAACTAACAACTAATCCCGTCCGGCGAGCGTCCCTATCTGCCCCCCCAGAGCCCCAGCCCGCCGCCAAACTCCGCATTGCAGTCCGCCCCGCAGATGTGCTATTCTGGCCGTCAGCCACGCTGAGTCGCCTGGATGTCGTGAAAGGTCTGCACCGCGCTGACCACCAGTCGCCGCAGCGCTGAGCAGCTCGCGATGCTTGGATGCTATACGGCCCAAAGCGGCCAGGAGAGGAAGGCATGTTCGCGCGATCTCAATATCGCCGCCGCTTTTATGTGTTGTTTTCCGTTCTCTTGATCGGCGGCCTGGCGGCGCAAGCCTTGGCCGACGGCAACTACCTGATCGTCACCGCCTCCGACTATGCCGGATCGGCGCCGCTGAACCAGTTCATCGCCGCCAAAACGGCCATGGGCTTGTCGGTCTCAACCTACATCGCGGCGCCCGGTACATCGCGCGAGACGATCAAGGGGTACATTCAAAGCCTGTCGGGCACGCCGGCCGCTCCAAAATTCCTGCTGATCGTGGGCGACACCGACGGCTCGACCGCGACGGCCAACACGATTCCGCACTGGACCGGCGGGGGCAGCCGCCATGCCACGACCGATCTGCCGTACGCCTGCATGGGCGGCCCGTCGGACTGGTACCCCGACATGTGTCTCGGGCGCTTTTCCGTCCGCAATGTGAGCCAGCTTCAGGCTGTGGTGAACAAGAGCTTGTTTGTTGAAACCGGAAGTTATCCGGACCCCGACTACGTCAAACGCGCCGCCTTCCTGGCCACGGATGATTTCACCGCCCAGGCCCCGCAAACCCACGATTGGGTCATCTCCACCTATTTAAACCCGGCCGAGTTCACCGCCACCCGCATTTACGCCAGCTCCGGCGGCGGAACCGCGGACATCAGCGCCGCCGTGAATGCCGGCTCCCTTTTTGTCGTTTATCTTGGCCACAGCGGCTCCAGCGGCTGGTCTTCGCCCAGTTTTAGTCAGTCGCACGTCAATGCACTTGTCAACCAGGGCTTGTACGGCCTGGTGATAGGCTGGTCCTGCAACACCGCGCACTACAGCTATGATGAGTGCTTCGGCGAGACCTGGCTGCGTGCCCCGAATAAGGGCGCGGCAGCGTACCTGTCGGCCTCTGATTACGTCTGGTGGGGCAGCGTGGATGCCTGGGAATCCTCGCGATGCATGGAGCGCTACTTCTTCAGAGCGATCTTTGAAAAGAACATATGGCAAGTAGGGCCGGCCTGGCAGGCGGCCTTGTTCGCCATTCTGAACGACCCCGATTTTGGCCCTTCGCACGACCACACCCGGAACATCTTTGAAGAAATGGTGCTGCTGGGCGATCCGGCCCTGATGCTGCCGCGCGGCAACGGCTTTCGCCTTGAGGTTGATCCGCCCGCTTTCGACATCTGCACCCCGCCGACCACCAGCGTGCAATACTCGATCAATGTCGAACTGATGGGCGAGTTTGCCGAGGCGGTCACGCTGAGCGCGACCGGCTTGCCGGCTGGCGTCACTGCTACCTTCAGCGCTAACGGTTTGCCGCCGCCGTTCGAAACTACGTTAACGGTCGATGGCCTGGCCCCGGATATGGCCGGCACGTACAGTGCGGGCCTGACCGGCGCGTCCCAGTCGCAGCAGCGCGCGGTTTCGCTAGGCTTGAGCATCCACGCCGGGCCGCCGGCGCCGGTTACGCTTCTCGAGCCCGCCGCCGACGCCTCCGACGTGCCCTTGAAGCCGCAATTCACCTGGGAGCCGACGGCCGACGCGGCCGAGTACGCCCTGCAAGTGGCGACCGACGCCGGGTTCGTCAACCTGGTCATTGACACGACTCTGACGGAAGCGCGCTTCACGCCGGCCCAGCCGTTTGGAACGCTGACCAGCTACTACTGGCGTGTTCAGGCCACCAATGCGTGCGGAGAAGGCGAGTGGACACCGACGCGGCGCTTCAGGACCGTGAACATGATCGGCCCGGTCTCGTACGACATGCCGAACGGGCAGACCGGCTCGTATACATATTTCGACGACACGTATGACGGCGACGGTTCGGTTACAACGCCGCTCGCCCCGCTGAGCAACGGCCTGGGCGACCTGACCGACGGCGTAATCGCCACGCAGCACTGGAACCAGACCCCCGTGCCGTATGTCGGCTGGAACTCGGTCGACCCGGTGATCACGTTCCACTTCGCGCACCCGGTGTGGATCACGCAAGTGGTGGTGCATGTGGACGATTCAGCCGGCGGGGGCGGCGTGTATCCGCCGGACGACATAACGGTCACCTTCGGCGGCGAAACGCACGTATATCAAGTAACCGAACCGCCCGGC
Source organism: Phycisphaerae bacterium (assembly GCA_012515775.1). GTDB lineage: Bacteria > Planctomycetota > Phycisphaerae > UBA1845 > Fen-1342 > JAAYXS01. The sequence continues at coordinate 11,789 of JAAYXS010000736.1, read as the reverse complement.
AGCGACCCCTTCGCGATCTCGCTGCCCATCGACTTGATCGGCGACACCATGGTGATGACGATCGCCGATCACAGTTCGAGCAGCTACATCATGGTGAGCGAGGTCGAGTTTTACGGCAATCCGATTCCCGGCGACGCCAACTGCGACGGCGAGGCGAACGTGTTCGACATTGACCCGTTCGTACTGGCGCTGACGGATCCGGTTGAGTACGGGACGGCCCACCCGATTTGCAACATCCTGACCGCCGATTGCAACGGCGACGGCGAGGTGAATGTGTTCGACATTGACCCGTTCGTGCTGCTCCTGACCGGGTCAGAAAGGTAGCGCCGGCCCCGTGGCCGAGGACTGGCCCGACAGATGCGCTGTCGGACCGGTCGCCGTGCCGGCTACCAATAGCGCTCGAAGTGAATGTTGCCTGGAGTCTGCGCCGTGTGCGTGCGGAAGCCGCGCTTCTGAAGGAGCAGCTCCATCTCATCGATCATGGCCGGGTTGCCGCACAGGAACACGTGGCAGCTCCGCGGGTCCAGGCACAACCCGGCGTGTTCCTGGCACAAGGTGTCGTCGAGCATGACCTGCACGCGGCCGCAGAGCCGGTCCCAGCCGCCGGCGTCGGGGCGCGAGACGATGGGCACGTAGCGCACGGTGGGGTCTTCGCGGCTGACGGCCTCCAGCTCGGCCCGATAGCCGAGGTCCGAGACGCGCCGTACGCCGTTGATGATGACCAGTTGCCGCCAGCGGTTTTGGCCACGGTACGTGCGCAGCATGGACACGAAGGGTGCGATGCCGGTGCCGGTCGAGATCATGACCAGGTTCTGACCGTCGGGCACGGAGTCCAGAGTGAACTCGCCCTTGGCGACGTCCTCCAGAAAAACGCGATTGGGGAAGTCGCGGCGCCAAAGCAATGGCGTGAGCTTGCCGGTCTCGATCAGCACGACGAACAGCTCGAGCGTATCGGTCTCCCGCGGCGAGGAGGCCACTGAATACGCCCGGCGCACCATCGGGACAACGCCGGGGCGACCGGCCAGCCGCGCCGCTATGGCCGGCGTCAGCGGCTTGGGCAGACCAAGCGTGACGAATTGTCCCGGCTTGAAGTCGGGAATGCGGCCGTTATCGGGCCGGACGCGCACGATGCTGAGCGTCTCATTCAGGTCATGCCGCTCGACGATGCCGGCGTTGGTTCCGGCCAGGCGTTCGGCAACAGGTGTGTCCGTCGTGTCATTTGTCATATGCCCGATTCTAGTGAACCCAGGGCGGCGTTCTTGCTGGCCGAGTGGCGACCATTCTTCGTCGCATGAGTCGCATTTGGCGTCACAACAGCGTGCCGCGCAGCACCACGGCGGCGATGCTGAAGTAGATTATCAAGCCGGTTACATCTACCAGTGTGGCCACGAACGGGGCTGAGCTGACTGCAGGGTCGAAACCTAGCAGGCGCATGAGGAACGGCAGCATGCTGCCGGCCAGAGTGCCAAGGCTTACGACGCCGACCAGGCTGAGCCAGACTGTCAGGCCCAGCAGCACGTAATGCTCGCCGAAGTGGGCCCAGCCGGCGTGGTGCCAAAGGACGACCCGCAAGAAGCCGATCAACCCCAGCCAGGCGCCCAGCGTCAGGCCCGAACCCAATTCGCGGCGGATGACGCGCCACCAGTCGCGCAGGCGCAGCTCAGCCAGGGCCATGGAACGGATGATAAGGGTAGTGGCCTGCGAGCCGGAGTTGCCGCCGCTGCTGATGATCAGCGGCACGAAAAGGGCCAGCACGACGGCTTGTGCGAGCTCCTGCTCGAAGTAACCCATGACGACAGTGGTGAGCAGTTCGCCGATGAAGAGGACGGATAGCCAGCCGCCGCGTTTTCTAATCATGGCCGGGAATGAGACGTCCAGGTACGGCGCGCGCAGGGCCTCAGTACCGCCGATCTTCTGGATGTCTTCGGTGGCCTCCTCCTGGATGACGTCGACGATGTCATCGACGGTGACGATACCTTTGACGCGTCCCTCGTCATCGACGACGGGCAGGGCGAGCAAGTCGTTGGTCTCTATTATGCGGGCGACCTCTTCCTGGTCGGTGGCTTCGTGTACGGTGATCGGATCGCGGCGCATCACATCGGCCACCAAGGCGTCGCCCGGCGCGGCGAACAGCTCGCGGAACGAGATTACGCCCAGCAGGCGCTGCTCGGCATCCAGCACGTAAACGTAGTACAGCGTCTCCGGGTTCTTGCGGATCTGTTGCCGCAAATAACGGATGGCCACCTCGATCGTGACATCCGGGCGGAGCCGTACGTAGCGCGGGCTCATCAAACCGCCGGCGTCGTCCTCGGCGTAGGCCAGCAGGGCCTGCACCTCCCGGCGGGTTGGCTCGGGGAGCATGGCTTCCAGGCGCTTGCGCTGCTCGGCGTCGGACTCTTGGAGCACGTCGGCGGCGTCGTCCGGCGCGAGCATGCGCATCCAGATTGCGGCTTTGCCGTTGGACAGATGCTTCAGAATGCCCGCCTGATCAGCCGGCGTAAGCGAGCCGAAAAAGGCTTGAGCGTCGTCTTCTCCCAGGAGGCTGAAGGCCTCGGCGCGTTCCTCGTCCGACAGCGCAGGCCAGGTGGCTCGCAGAGCTTCGAGGTCTATTTCGCTGACTTGGTTGGGCATAACTGCTGGCCTCCCGCCCGGCGGCGGGATCAGCCAGCGCGCCGGGCGTCTACACCTTTTTCCGGCTGGGCCATCTAGCAGGGCCGTCCGGGTCGAGCGTGGCGCCGGTATTTTCCATGGCGGGGCGTATTCTGGCTGCGGCGTGTTTCAGTTTCAAGTTACGAGTTTCGCGCCTCGGGTGGCCGTGACGCGTTGACGGTGGATCGGGGCCTGCGGCCGGGATTGCGGATGGTAAATAGTGGATGACGCCAAACGATCGGGGCTACGTTGTCAGATGCGCAATCGGAAGTTGACTTTCGGCTCCGGCGTGGCCGTAGAATTGGCAACTCCGGAGGCGGCGCGGGCCAGCGGCAATATTCATAGTGTTCACATGAGTGATTTCCTGATCCAAATCGGCGACTGGGTGAGCACGGACGCGGTCAGCGACGCGCTCCGCGGGCGGGAGGGGATGCGCGAACTACGGATCTCGCAGTTCCGGTTTCCCTGGGGCAGCGCCGTAGTGCAGGAGACACGCGGCCTCGGCTATGACCCGGCCAGCGTGAACGACCGCGTTTGCTTTGCCGTCGGGCGGCCGCGCATCATCGGCGTAACGCACGAAGTGGAAGGGCCGCAGGGCTTTACGCGTCGCTGGGCCGGTTGGGTTGGAAACGCTGATTTCGAACGGCACTATCGCAATCTCACCGGACTGTTCCTGCTCGTCTCCTGCGGGCCCGAGGGGGTCGAACTCGTGACAGACCGGCTCGGGTTTTATGCGGCATACGTGGGGCGCGACCGAAATGGGCGCATTTGCGCGATTGGCACTCTGCCCAACCTGGTGGCGCGCGCGGCGGACCGCCTGGACGACCTGGACCTGGTTTCCGTAGGCGAATTTCTAGTCCGTTATACGCCAACCTTCCCGCACACAACGTATCGCGGCGTAACAGAACTGACGCCCGGCTCGATGCACACGTTTGACGTCTCCGTCGCCCCGGCCACACACACTTCCAGCAGTCTATGGCGTCCAGTGGAGCCGCCGCGCTATCCGCGTCTCACGGAACTCCGCGAACATCTGACTTGCGCCCTCCGCGATGCCGGCCAGGAACTTACGCGCGGCGCGGAGCGGGTCGCGGTGACGCTCAGTGGCGGCATCGATTCGCGGACCGTACTGGCCTGTGTGCCGCCGGAAAAACGCGCCGCGGCACTCACGTTTCTGGATCGCGAAAACTACGAGTACCGCGTCGCGCAGTGCGCCGCGGCCGGCTTTGACGTTCCGCACCTGGCCTTACTGCGAGAGCGCGAGTTCTATGCCGGACTTCCCGAGCGCGAAGCGGCGCTGCTGGGGCCGATCCGAACCGCAATGCACGCGCACGGCATGGTTCTAGCCGGGGCCGCGGTGCAATTCGACCTCGTGCTCAGCGGGCTCTTCGCCGACGCCCTGCTGAAATGCTATTTCGCGCCGGAGAACGTCCGCGCAACGCTCGCCGCACGCCTGGGCGTGCCGGCTTGGCTCCGAACGCGCTTGTACGCTCGACGCCCCGCCTGGGATGACCCCACTCGACCCGCCAGCCAGTGGGCCGTGCGGCCGCAAATTCAGCGTCAAATGCAGCAGCGCGCGGCAATACGCCTGAAAGAGGTCGCCGCCATCCGCCCCGAAACAGCCGATGAATGGATCAACTTTTACCCCGCCAGCCGCGTTTCGGCGGCCAGCTACTCCATGGGCAACATGCGGCTGTTTGCCTCCGACGAGTTGTTCCTGTATCGGGACATACTCGAGGTGGCCTGTTCCTGCCGGCCGTTGCCAAAGATGATGGAGCGCCTGACAGCTCCGGTTTTTGCCGCACTATGCGGGCCGCTGGCACATATTGAAACGACCAAGACCGGCTTGCCGGCCGACCTGGGCTGGCTCCAGACCCGGCTGCGGCTGCGCTGGAACAGGCTGCTGAGGCGTGACGTGCCGCGCACAAACGGCTTCAACGACGCGCCCTGGTTTGCGGATCATTCCTGGGTCGACCTGCGGATGTTGCAGCGGTACTCCGCCGCATGGGCTGCCCTACGTCGTCGCGCTGCCGGCGCAGCAGGTGTCGAGGTCCTGGCGGCGGTGTTGCAGATCGACCCACGCCGCTTGCTGACGGGCTTTAATGAGAACTTGAGTTGCGAATTCCAGGTGGCCGCGGTTCAACTGGCGCTGACTCTTGGCGAGACTGTACTGGGCGCAGTACCAGAGCCGGTTCTCGCCGATCCCATGCAGACGTCCACCTGAAGCTGCGAAAGCTGAACTGCGGGAGACAAACAGTCAGTCGACCCGGATGCCTTGCTCCTCGAGCCACTCCTTCAATTCGCCCATTTCCGTGTCGAACACTTCGCTGTCATAGTTTTCTTCGAGCTTGCGAATTTGCGTGGAGACGTCCTCCCGCCGCTCCAGTGCGTCGTTGAGCCGCTCTTCCCAGACCGTGCCGAGGTCGCGCAGCTCCCGAACATCCACTTCCAGCTTGAGAATCCCCCCCAGCCGCCGGATGACCGCTTCGATACTCTTGGGATTGGTACCCTGAATGTACGCCGGAATCTCGGCCACGAGGTTCACCATCGCCAGTTTCCGCGCCGCGGCGCGAACCAGCAAGTGCGTCGAGAAGCTCGCCGGCCCATCATAGCTGGCAAACCGCACTGCGAACGGTTCAAGCAATGGCTTGAGCCGCGGGTCCGAAACCGTGCAGCGCAGCCGCGGTTCGCGCGTGTGCGGCACGGTTCCGCCGACACTGCCGACAAAGTACAGCGTCGTTACGCCCGCGGCTGCCGCGAAGCGGAATATGCAGTCGGCAAACCGCTCCCAATTCAGGTTCGGCTCCTTGCCCGTAAAGAAGATCAGCCGCTCCGCTTCGCTGCAGTAAAATTCGTTCTCCGGCGGCTCGTAAGCAATTATCTGGCCGTCCTCGTAGCTGGTGTGCGGCCGAAACAGCGCCGAGACCTCCATCGACCCGGGGAAGTTGTAGATGAAAAAGCCTTCGGGGTCGATTTCAGCCACCTTTGTGGCCGCGAGCGTTCTTACAAGCCATTCAACACTGCCGGTAGACACGTTTCCGCCGTCCATCCAACCGGAGAAGGCGATCACCATGCGACCGTTCGTGAGCTTCGGCAGGCTAAGGATTTTGAGTGGGTCGGCCGCCATTTGATTCTCCGCTGCTTAGAGAGAATAGCGGGCACGGTAACGGTCATCCACGGTGAGCGGTAACAGCGAGAATTCACCGGCTAGCCGGTCCGGCCCCTACCGAGTGGGTGCCATGCCCAAGCTCTAAGCGCGGGCATGCCTTCGTTAACGGTGCTTATTTATGTGGGACAACGGGCGCGGTTTCGAGCACGATTTAAGACGTGCTCTAATTGCGTCATGACAGGTTTGGCAGTTGCTCCCAATTCTCACGGACCAGGTGCAGGCCGTGGACGCAGGATTCGAACTGCCGGCTCAGATCAAACAGCAATTCGGGAGGCGGGACGTCTTCGGTCTGTGACAGCTCGCTGGCCAGTTCGTAGCCGGTCTTGCCCTCGACCAGGTACTGGCGCCACAGGTCGGCGCCGAAATTGCGTCGCGGCCGGAGACTTTCGGGATAGAGACCGGCCCAGAAAAGCGTGAAATCGCCGATGTAGCGATTGATATGGCGTGCCCGGGTCTGATCACCGAGGCGCATGCCGATTTCGGCTTCGGCGCGCATGCGTGCGACGTCGCGGATGAGCTCTCCGTCCGCCGTTCTAAGACGAAAGACGCGATCCATGTGGAGGAAATCGGCGAGGAGCTGCGCCAGGTAGTCCGTAAGACGGGGAGCGCAGATTCCGACTTCGGCCATAAAAATCTGCTCGACCAGGCCGCTGAACAAACGCCTGAGTTCCTGGGCGGATTTGCTGACGTTCATCGCCGCTAGGTCCTCTGCATACTTGGAGTCGGCGACTTCGTTGGCTCTAATAGAATTGTTCGTATTTTCCGGCGCAAAGTCACGTGCAAAATCATGTCGGGCGCGTAAGATTCTGAAGCCGCTCAATGACCCCAAGTCCCGGCTTCGGCAGTCTCCACCCCGTAAAGACGCTTTTTACCAGAACAGGCGGCCCTCAAGCAGGCGATGCTCGGCTTCACGGCAATCCAGCAGGGCCCAGATGAGTGCGGAGCCGGCAATCTGCACCGCCACGAGTAACGCGAGAAAGACGCGTGCCCGCCGTTCGGGACGCCGCACAGCGTCCGATAGCAGCGCGATACCCAGCAACAACGGTATGGAGAAAGGAATCCACAGCCGCGGCGTCTCAATGTTGGTGAAGCCGACGGTGGCCATCAGCACGAGCAGCGTGCTCAGCAACATGCCCAGACCCATCCGGTGGTCAGATTCCCGGGGCGTCACGTCCGGGCGGATCCGCCTCATTGACAGGCAGGCGGTCCAAAAGGCCGGTCCCGCCAATAGCAGAAACAGCGGCACGCCCAAGCTCTGCCACAGCCACGGCATGGCGTCGGCGCCGCGCGTCACGGCGGCCTGCGACCGCGCAACCGCGACAAGCGTAGCCGGGATGTTCAGCCCGCACGAAATGTAAGCAAGCGCGCCGGCCACCACGGCGCCCGCAAGAGCCGGAGTTACTAGATGTCCCGCGAGCGAGCGCCACTGCCGAGGCCGGCATACGAAAACCGCCGCCAGCGCGATGGCCGCCAGCCAAACGTGGACCAGGCTGACCACAGAGGAAAGGGTGAAGGCCGCTCCCGCGGCGGCTGCCAGCCACGCTGATTTCCGGTGCCACGCCAGGAACCACAGCCAGAGCGCAACGGCAGCCGTGAGAAGTTGAGCAGTGTCCTTGCCCGGCGTAAACAGCAGCGTCGTTGGGCTGAACAACAGGCAAACGCACAGCGCGCCCGCGACTGGAGGATCGAAGAACAGGCGACCCAGGCGGTACAGAAACACGCCCGCGAGCAGCCACGCGCCGGTTAAGACCCAGGTGAACAGCAGGCCGGCCGAGGCCGTTTCCAGGAAGGGGCGCGGGTCGTCGACGTCGTTAACTTGAAACTGGCGTTGCAGATAGTCTGCCAGGGGCGGAGCCGCTTCGTTCAGGCGGCGGCAGAGGTACGCCAGCATCGTCATGCCCGGCGGGTTGCTGATGATACGCGTGCCGCGCATGAGTTCGGCAGGCGTGCCCGCCCGCTCAGGGAAGGCGCGTAAGTAGTCTCGCGCGTGGTCAAACTTGAATGCCTCAAGCAGGAAGGCGCCATCCTGGGAGGGCGACTGCATGTTGAAGGCATGCTGCACGGCGTGGTCCGGCGGCGCGACATACGTCCAGACGCCAAGCGCCAACGAGCCGCCCGCCAGAAGCACGAAGCCGAGTACACGCCGCGCCCGGTTGTCGGCGCTGATCAGCCATATCGCCAAGCCCAGGCCGGCGCCGATGACCGCGGCGAAGGGGACCATTGCGGCACGCCAGCCGGCGACCGGAGGCGGCGAGTAGAGGTAGACGAATCGCCCGGGGCAGCCCAGCGGCACGTTAAGCGCGCGCAGCGCGAGAAGAATGACCAGCGGCATGAGGACGGCGGCTGCAAGCAGTGCCCCGCCGCGTCGCCGTTTTGCCGGCTTCAAATCGCTCCGATCCCGATTTTCACGCTTGTTCACTCGCACGCGGAGTCTCTTGGACCAAGCTCGCGAATCTTCGCCATTATCAGCTCGCTGGCCTCCTGCTGCGCTTCGCGCTGCTTAGCGCGCCCGGCGAATGCGGACAGATCGACCGCCGCGCCGTAGCGCACCCGGATTTTGTGGCGCGCCAGATAGGACCGTATCGGATTGGAGTGGTATTTCGTCCCGCTGATGTGGCACGGGATGACGGTGGCCCCGCTCCACAGCGCCAGCACTCCCACGCCCGGCCGCACCGGGGGCGGGGGCTCGTGCGGGTCGTGGAAGGTGCCTTCAGGGAAAATGGCCAGGCAGCCGCCTTGCCTGAGGAAGCGAAGGCTAGAGGTCAGAAAGGACTTGGTGGGGTTCTGACGGTCGATCGGAATGCAGTTGGCCAGGCGCTGGAACCAGCCCAGAATCGGGAGCTCGAAGTATTCCCGGGCCACTACGAAGCCGGTCAGGCGATGGCGACAGGTGGCGTAAATGGCCATCGGATCCACGCCGGCCGTGTGATTGATCGCCAGGATCACCGGCCCGTGCCGCGGCATGGTGCAGGGTCCGACGCGCTCCACTCTGAGCCAGAATTGGGCATAGAAGCGCTGTATCAGCCACAGGAACGACATGATGGCAGGGAAGGGGTCCTTCCGACGGTACTCGCGCCAGGCGGTGATCAGGGCAATCAGCAACATCAGGCCGGTTGCCGCGATCAGATAAGGTATGTAGCGGTCGAGGTTCGGAATTTCCGGCACACCCAGCAGCCCGGTGGCGATCACCAGTGAGGCGGTAGTGGCCATTTCATTCGCGCCGAACACGCGCCCGCGGCGCGAGTTCGGAACGAGGTGTTGGAGCATGGCCATCGCGGTTACCAGAATAACTGCTCCCGCCCCGCCCATCCCGAATAGGCAGAGGCCGGTAAACACTTTGCCGAGCCGCCAGACATAGGCAAACTCAAGCGCAAAAAGCCAGAATGCGCCCCAGAATAAACCGGTCAACACTCGCAATTGCAGCGGCGCGGCCGGACCGATGAGCGTTAGCACGGCCGCCCCAGCCGCCAGACCGGCCGCAATCAATCCACGATAGAGCCCGGCGTCCGAGAAGCGCCCGCCGAACACGTCGCGCACCAGGGCCGGCACGATGCTTATGATCACTCCCGCCGCGGCCCAAAACACGGTGCCCAGCAGAATCATCTGGAAGACGCGGCGGTGCTGGCGGACATAGCGAAAGCCTTGGGCGATCGGCACTACCAGGCCCTCGACTCGCGGCTGAAGCTGCTGCCTCGCCTTCCGCATGGCTATGAAAAGCAGGCAGGCTGCGCTGACCAGGAAGGTCAGGCCGTCGAGGCGGTAATTCCAATGCAGATCAAAATGCCCCGCTTCACTCAAGTCGACCAGCATGCCACCCAGCCAGGCGCTGAGGATGCCGCCGATAGTGCCCATGGCGCTTAGCAGTGCGTTGGCGCGGACGATCTGGTCGTTTCGAATCAGTGTGGGCAGCAGTGCGTTGCGGGCCGGGGCGAAAAACGCCGCGAAGGCGCCCGTGAAAAACAACGGCAGCGCCGCCGAGTAGTCGCCCCAGCCTCTGGCGCCCAAATAGGAGATCAGCGTTCCGCCCGCCGCGATGGGCAAGGCGAAGGACAGACTCGCCATGACGCCGGCCCGCGCCAGGTCGGCGCCGATCATGCTCCACTTGCGGCTGAATCGATCGGCCCACCACCCGCCGATCGGCCCGAAAATGACGAACGGGAGAAAGAAACCGAACGTCAGCAGGGCCTGCAAGCGGGTTACGTCTGGCCGCTCCAGCCCGCCGCGCTCTTTGAGGAGCGCCATCTCGCTCAGGTGGTCGCCGATGGCGCTGATACCATAGGCGGCCCACAACAGAACGAAATTGCGGTTTAGGACAAGCAGATTGGGCAGGTGCAGCCCGCTTTGCCGGCCGGTGCTCGGAAGCGTTTCAGGAATGTCGTGTTCGTTTGAAGCAGCACGCACGTTCGAGCAGTCCACCAGTGTACGCCGGACGACAGCCGGGTGTCCGTGGCAGAAAGACTTTACGGACGGGCCATCCGCTGGTAAAGCGGCGGCACGCGCCTACGGCGCCTGGGCGGTGGAGAAATTGCCGTTTCACGCGCCCGAAACCGCCTGATCTGTATAAGATGTTGAGACCTCGGCGGTCTGGTCGTTTTGGTAACTTAAGAGGGCAGCCAATGACGCAGAACCGATTCTGCCGTGCGGCAAAGATCGCTCTTCCAGCTTTTTTAGCGCTGTTGGCCGGTTGCGAGGGGTCGGCGCGGCGCACGTCTCCGGCCGCCGCGCCCGACGAAACGCCCGCGGCGCCTCTCACGAGCCCCGAGCCGGTGATCGCGCCGAGCGCCCCGCCGGCCGCTGTCGCGGAGCCCCAGGAAACGCCCGAGACACCACCGGCCGCAGCTATCGAGCCGGCCCCCGCACTGCCGCCTGAAGCGCCCAAACTGGCTGAGCCGGAGTTGCCTCCGTATATCCGAGTCGTGGAGCGCTTCCGGCCTTCCGAGCCGGCTTTGGTCCACCTGGACGACAGTTCATCGGAGCGGCTGGTTGTCGAGACGCGCAACGTGCGCCGGCTGTGGATCGATCGCGAACGTGCCCCACTGGTGACGAACCGTAGCGTCGTACTGCGCCTGGACGGGCAAGGCATCGAGTGGACGGGCGATTCGCGCACGCGTGAATTTGAGAAATCGGTAAACGGCGAGTGGGGCCCGGCCCGCGAGCGGAAGCGGTAGCAGGAATCAGTTGTCTATTTGCAGTTACCGGTTGTCAGTCGCTGGGCAACAAGCGTTAAACCCGCGAGACTGAGAACTGGCATACTGATAACTGAAGTTGACACGTATGGCCGAGGAGACGCCTTATGTCTCTCGCGCGGGGTTGAAGCTGGAAGCCGCTCTGCGCGCCTTCGGAATCGACGTCAGCGGGTTCGTATGCTGCGACTTTGGCAGCCATACCGGCGGGTTCGTTGACTGCCTATTGCAGCACGGCGCAGCCCGCGTGTACGCGGTTGAGCCGGGATACGGCGTGCTCGACTACAACCTGCGGCGCGACCCGCGCGTGGTCGTTTGCGAACGAACTAACGCACTGAGGTACATTCCACCGGAACGGTGCGATCTGGTGACAATCGACGTCGGTTGGACGCAGCAGCGGCTGATCCTGCCGGCCGCCCGCCGCTGTCTCAAACCCGGTGGACATGTAATCACGCTCGTGAAGCCGCAGTACGAAGCTCCCAAAGAGATGCTTGTAACGGGCCTGTTGCCACCGGCGCGACTCGCACCAGTCCTGGGCGCTTGTCGCGCAGAGATCGAGCAACTGGGCTGGTCGATCCGCGGCCAAATTGAGAGCCCCATCCGCGGGCATGGGGGCAATACCGAATACGTGTTGTGGCTGTCTTCAAAAGAAAATGCGACTGAAACCCGTTCCCCGCATCAAAAGGCCGATTCATCCAAGCCGGCCGGCTGAGCCGGCTGCGCCCGCAGCCCCACCAGCGGCGCCAGGGCGTCGCGGATTTGTTCAGGTTGGAACGGCTTGCGGATGAAGC
>JAAYXS010000735.1 GCA_012515775.1 Phycisphaerae bacterium | reverse complement strand
TGGCTAATAGGTCCGGCGCTGGTGGGCTTGGTACTGATGCTGCGCAGGCCGCGGGCTTATGCTCCCGAGTGGATGCTACTGGCGTTGCCGCTACTGGTAGTTGTAACGTTTTTCTACTCGCCGCGCTACCGTGTGCCAGCTATTCCGATAGTTGTCATTGCGGCAGCATGGGCCTTCGTATATGCGCTGCGGGGGCGCGTACGTTGGCCGGTGCTCGGGACGGTTGTGCTGGGGCTCGGCTTGGGAATATTGCTCGAACCGGTCAATAAGCACTTCAACGTTGACCGGCCCAGCCGCACCGCCACCCTCTACAACCTGGCCTATGCCCTGCGCCTGGAACACCGGCTGGACGAGGCGATTGACGCGTTGCGCAAAGGGCTGGAAATCAGCCCGCAGGATGGCCCCGAGCGTGTCATGCTGGCAGAGGCGCTGGCCGAAGCCGGACGCCATGAAGAGGCCGTGGTCGAGTTCCGGCGCGCCCTGAGCGCGAACTCCGCGGCGGGAGAGCTGGCGATTAAACTCGCGCGAAGCCTGCTTGCTCTGGAGCGGTTAGCCGATGCCGACCAAGTGTTAACAGCGGCCGTGGAGCGCGAACCGCACAATGTCATGCTTCTGGCGATGCTGGCCAGCACGAAATATCGCGCCGGCCAGAGCGGTGCCGCCTGCGCGTATTACGACAAAGCGCTATACCTGGCGCCAAACGAAGTGCCCCTTCTCATAGAGTACGGCAACGTACTGATTTCCCTGGGGCGCTGGGACGAGGCCCACACGCAGTTTGAACACGCTCTCTATGTTGAACCGGACAACTTTCTGGCCAACTATCGCATGGCGGTGATCGCCGGGCACGCCGGACGCTATGAGGAAGCACGGCAACGCTTCGAACGCGTTGCCAGTATTCAGCCGAATAACCACGAAATCGTCTACGACATGGGCTACCTCGAAATGATACAAGGTCACCGGGAAGAGGCGATCCGGCTGCTGCGCAAAGCACTCGAATTGAATCCTAACTACGAGCCAGCAAAGGACAGGCTGCGAGAACTCGGGCAGGGTTAACGCCGGCTAAGGCGCGGCAGGGATCGCCGCGTGCCAGACCATCGCCGGCCGCCTATACTGGCCGGCGCAACGCAGTAGCCATAGAACGTTGCGAAGCCATCGAGAAAGGAGCCGACCATGCCGCTCGTTGACCTCCGCCCGCAAGCCACTCGCCGCAGCCCCGAAGAGATGCTGGCCCACCTGGCGAGCTTCGAATTGGAACTCAAATTCTCGGCCGGCATCTGGTTCTTCTCGCCAGCCGGCAGCCGCTTCCATGCCCGCTACGGCCCCGAACTGACTATTCCGCAGCGGCTGGAGATCGCGGCCGGGCTCAAGGACTATGGGCTGGCAGCTCTCGAGGCTCACTATCCGAACGAGATCAACGAACAGAATCTCGATCTATGGCGGCAGTTCACGCGCGATACCGGTATTCGCCTGCTTACGATCGTCCCGCTGTTATTCTGGGATGAGCAGTTCGAATGGGGCTCGCTCTCAAACCCGCTCGACGCTCCGCGGCGCGCGGCGATCGAACGCACCAAGCGCGCCTTAGCCCTCAACAAAGAATTCGACACCGATTTTGCAGTCGTCTGGCCCGGCATCGACGGCTATGAAAATCCGTTCGGGCAGGATTTCATCGCCATGCGCGACCGCTTCGCCGCGGACCTGGCTGAAGCCATGGACGCGGTCCCCGGCATCCGCGTCGCGTTCGAGCCCAAGCCATATGAGCCGCGCGGCCACATTCTCTTCGGCACCACGCCCGAGGGCCTGCTACTGGGGCATCACGTTGAAGGCCTTCTGCGGAACGCGGAGAACCGGCGGCTGTTGGAAGCGGGGCATGCGCTGTGCTGCCTGAACCCCGAGAT
>JAAYXS010000734.1 GCA_012515775.1 Phycisphaerae bacterium | reverse complement strand
TGCCGGTGCTGCTGCGGTCGAAACCGAGGCCCGCCGCGTCGGCCCGGTGGTAGTAGACGCAGTTCCAGTCCGGTCGCGGCGCGCTGTCGAAGCCCGGATCCGGCCCGTAGTGATGGTCTTCCTGCATGATGTGATGCAGGCCCAGCGGCGTCATGTAGTCGATGCAGGCCGGCCACGCACCGAGCATCATGGCCTGCAGTGGCACGACGACCTGCGGATCGTTCGACCACGTGGCGCGAATCCATTCCTCGGCGATAGCGGCCTCGCTCAAGTCGTAATCCCAGGCCAGCCGCCCGTAGGCGTACCAGTTGGCCTGCGAGAAGTGGTGGCCGCACCAGTTGCGATCCGAGCCGGTGTTGGCGACTGCGATGATGCACGAGGCGTCTTGCCCGAACACCGAGCCGTCCGTCACCTTCGCCACCGTCGAACCGGGGCCTTTGGCGTAGGTGTCCGCATTCAGAATCTCCTTCCACATCCCGCCCAGGTAGACCAGGTGAATGGACTGTCCCAGGTATTCCTGCGCGACTTGAAATTCGAGCGCCAGGGGCGTTTGTGGGAGCGCGCCGAAAAGCGGGTGAAACGGCTCGCGCGGCTGGAAATCGATCGGGCCGTTCTTCGCCTGCACGAAGACGTTGGAGTGGAATTTACCGTCCAGCGGGACGAATTCCTTGTTGGCGCACTTGGCCCGGTCCGCATCGACGGTCACGTCGTAGACGAAGGCGCGCCACAACACCGTACCGCCGTGCGGAGCCAACGCCTCGGCGAGCATATTTGCGCCGTCGTCGTGGTTTGCGCCGTAATTCTGCGGCCCCGGCTGGCCCTCCGAATTTGCCTTCACCTGGAAGCCGCCGAAGTCGGGGATCAGGCGGTAAATCTCGTCCGCCTTATCCTGCCACCACGCGGCGACCGCCGGGTCGCGTGGGTCGCTCGTTTTCAGGCCGCCAAGCTGCATCGGCGCGGAGAAGAAGGCCGAGAGGTAAACCCGGAGGCCGTAAGGTCGGAAAAGGTCGGCCAGCGCAGCCGTTTTGTGCAGGTATTCGGTGGTCAGGCTTTTGGCCTTGGCGTTGACGTTGTTCAGGCAGACGCCGTTGAGGCCGATGGATGCGCAGGCGCGCGCGTAGTCGTGATAGCGCGGGTCGATCACGTCCGGCAGGTCGTTCCACTGCCACAGCGATTTTCCGGCATAGCCGCGCTCGATCGAGCCATCGAGGTTGTCCCAGTGCGTGTGGATGCGCTGGCGAATCCGGGGCCGGCTGGCGATGTCGAGGTCGCCGATGTCCTGCTGCGTCTGGAGCAGCCGCAAGAAGTGGAAGACGCCGGTCAGGACGGCGGTTTCGGCGTTGGCCGTCACCACGGTCCAGGTGTGCGCGCCTGCCGGATGTGTGCGGATCAGGAATCCTTCTTCGCCCACGGCGTCGCGCTGCGCCTGAGGTAGATTCACGCCGAGCGTCTCGAGCGCATCAGCCGTGCCGATCACCAGCGCGTTGCCCTCCGGCCTTTGTGTTGAGATTAGCGTAGCCGCATCCAGCAGCGCCGGCAACGCCCATGCCAACTCGCTGCGGATAATTTCGGCGGTCGCGCCTTCGCCGAGGACGACCACGCTGCCAAGCGCCGCGCGGTACTGCGTTAGCCGTTCGGCGTTATCTACCGGACGATAGCGCAGCCATAATTCGTATCCGTCTTCGTTTGGAATGTTCATCGTATGTCCTCCTGGAT
>JAAYXS010000733.1 GCA_012515775.1 Phycisphaerae bacterium | reverse complement strand
GTTTTTGCGGCTCAGATGCGACTGGGGCCGTAGCTCAATTGGTTCAGAGCGCCGCCCTGTCACGGCGGAGGTTGCGGGTTCGAGCCCCGTCGGCCTCGTTTCCCAATCGCAGCAATAGCGCCCCTGGGTATCAAGCCCGGGGCGCTCCCCGCTCTTAAATCCCACCAAATTGTCTAATCCCTACCAATCCTGAGACACGCCTTCCGTTCCGCCCGGGCTCGGCCTGAGGTTCACGCGGCTGGCCAGCACGCGTGGACGAAACAGTATTCCGAAGGCCACGCAGGCCGCGTAGAGGCTTACGTGCACCAAGGCCCGCACCAGCATGGTCCAGGCGCCGCCGCGCACCAGGTTTTCCGCCGAGGGAATCAGCAGCAGCGCCGCCACGGTTGTGAAAACCAGCACCGTGAGCTGCGCCGGCACCTGAAGCCAGAACAACCGCATTTGCGTGGTCATAACGCCGAACACGATCGTCAGCAGCATCAAGCTCTGAGCCAGGATGATGAGCATGAATTCCGGAAAGAATTCGGCGTACTCCGCACGATACAGCGCTTCGAGCACGAAATGTCCGAAGAACACCGCCCCTAACACGAGCGACAACCCCAATGCCAGCGCCGCGCCCAGCAGCTTGCCGGCCAGCAAAAGAAAGGCCCGAAAATCGAGCTGATAGCAGCGCGACAGGCGATTCGCCGCGGCCACGCCGAGCTGGATGATCAGGATGTTCCCCGCGTTGGTGAGCTTCTCCAAAGCCCCGTAGTGTCCCAGGGCCGCCGTGCCGCCCGGCTGATATTTGATTACATACACCGGGATGCTGCTGGAAAGGTGCAGTATGAGCAGGACTATCCCTAGCGGCAGCGTCCGCCGCGCCAGCTTCCACACCGCGCTCCAGGTCCAACTCGGATCAAAGTCGCGGTGGGCCGCGACCTGCCGGTGATCGAACAACAGCAGAATGGCCGCCGACGCGATCACATAGACCATGATCGCCAGGGCAGCGCCGTCCGCGCCGTGGCCGTCGCTAATCAGGCCGCGCCGCGCCAGGTACGCGAACAACGGCACGAACACCGCGTAGCTGACCAGCATGGCCGCCCCGCGCTGCGCCGCCGAGGCCGCCAGCAGGTCCAGGCGCTCGCGCCTCTGAAAGAGGCCCCATGCCATTTCGGCCAGTGAAAGCATGATGCGGCTACCGCACATGCCCACCAGGATTACGGTGTATGACCAATTTTGCTGTGTGAACGCTTCCCAGACCGCAAACCCAAACAACACGACGGCCGCCACGCCCATCATCAGGTTGCGCAGCTTGCGGTAGGTGCCGTAGGCGAACTCGTGGGCGGCATCAGCTACGAACGCGCCGCGCAGCTCGAGCGAGCAGAACAGCACGATCGGGGTAGCTACCGCCAAGCTGAATTCGACCTGCCCCAATACGAAAGGTGGGGCGAATTTCGCGAGAATGACGATGGCTGTTAATTGGCAGGCGTAGAACGCCGACATGCCTGTAACGGCATACAGCGCGTTCTGCTTCAGCGAGCGCGTCCGTACGAACGCGCCGGCGGGAATCG
>JAAYXS010000112.1 GCA_012515775.1 Phycisphaerae bacterium | reverse complement strand
CTCGGGCGCGGGCTGAGCGGCGGATTTCGCGGGCTGGATGGGCTCGGTCGATTCCTTTGTTTCTCTTGGTTCGCTTTTAGCGGCCTTTGATTCCTTCTTGGCAGCCTTCGCATCTCCTTTGCCGGCCTTCGATCGTTCGGGTTGAAAGCGGGTCTGGCGGAGCTTGGTGGCCGGCCGGCGGCTGGGGCGTCCGTTTTCACCGTCGGTAGCGGTCGTTTCCGCAAGGTAGACCGCCTGGCTGACGGTGCCGACCGGAATGGGGCGCAGTTTGGGTGGAGTGACGGCTTCGAAGAGCGATGGGGTATCCTCAGCCGACGACCTGCGGCGGCGGGTTTTTTCCATCCGTGGACTCCAGGAATTATGTCGAACGCCTTCGCGAAGGCGGCTTCTGGAGCTTATCGTAGCACGCTCGCCCGGCCTGTACAGGCAAGGCGCGGGGCGCGCTCGGACCGGGGTTTGGCCGTGGTTCGCGGTCCGGCGCTTGGCTGTCGCTGCCGGGCGCGCCCGCAGGGCATCGGCGCGACGGCGGCTGGTACGCGCCGACGGCTCGGTAGCGGGGCGCCTACCAGGGAGGGCGCAGCGACAGTAGCAACGCTTCGCCGTGCACGCCGGCTCCGCGAAATTTGCCCAACACCTCCAGGTGCTGGCGTTCATACAGCAGGTTCAGGTAGTCTTTCAGAACGTCGTTGATCGGCTCGTTTGTGAGCACCACGAACACCTGCGCGTGTGGTGGGCAGGCGCGCAGTTCCTCTTCCAGCGAGTTTAGCTCCGCTCGCAGCAAAGCCGGCTGTCCAGCCCACGCGGTCGTGTCCAGGTTGCCCAGGTGGGCGGCCGCCTCGCGGGGGTAGGAGAACAATGTGGCCGGCGTGTTCCAGTGCGTCAGGTAGTATTCCACCGATGCGCGCTTCAGTCCGGTGAAGACCACAGCGTCGCCCGGGCGGGCCTTTGATGCGATGGCGCGCGCCAGTGCTCGGTCGCCGTCGGAAAGTTGATTGCCATACAGGTGTGCCAGGCCGGCGCACGAATTGTACACGAGGGCTGCCGCCAAGGCATAACGGGTTACAGCCCAGACCGGTTGTAGGAAATCGAAGCGGATGCCCGATAGAGCCACCGCGAGCAGCAGCGCGAAACTCGGATAGACCATCTGGTCTACGCGAGCGCCGACGTAGTTTGGAGTGCTCAGGAGGGACGTGCACAGCGCCGCCAGCAGCGGAAGCGCGGTCGCGCCGGCCAGCCACGCGGCACGCCGTATCCGCGCATTGTTCGCTGAAATTCCGGCAAAGGTGAGCGTCAGACCGTTTAGCAGCGTTAGTCCACAGAGCAACACCGGTGAGAACGAAATCGCCGGCGTCTGCGCAAGTTGGTAAAACGGGCGCGGCTCGCCGGGCGAAAAGGAGAACAGCGTACCGCGCACTGCTCCCCAGATGCCCCTCTTGTCCCAGAGGCGCGCGTACCAGGCGTACTGCTCCGGGTTGTTCAACTGACCGAGAAAGACCGGCAACCAGGGTAGGTAGGCGGCCGCTATCGCGAGCCCGCAGACCGCCCAGCGTTTCCACTGGCGCTTCCATGCTCCTGACCACAGGAGGATCAAGGCGTGCGCCGGCAGCAGGTGCATCGCGAAGTTGTGCGTGTAGAGCGCGCCTAATGTGGCCAGTGCGTAAGCGAGAAGATGCCGCCTGTGGCCGTACTCAATCGCGCACCATAGCCAATATGAAGATAGCAGCCCCAGCAGGCCCAGCAGTGTGTACATCCGCGCCTGCTGCGAATAGAACACATGGGTCGGGGCAACCGCCACCAGGACTGCTCCCAGCAGGCCCGTGGTCCTGCCGAACAGTCGCCAACCGATCGGCAACACTGCGCCGGCGGCCACCACTCCGGCAACCACGGACAACGACCGCACGGGGGCCTCGCTGTCTCCAAACAGCCGCATCCAGACGCCCAGCAGCAGGTAGTACGCGGGCGGGCTGGAATCCAGTTTGAGGTGTTCAACCAGGCCGCGGAGGCCGGACCGCGCCATCAGGATTCCGTTTGCTTCGTCGATCCAGATATCCTTACCCGTCAGGTCGTAAATGCGCAGAGCCGCAGCCGAACTCAGCAGAGCCAAGACTAGCGCGCCAACAACTGCGGGACGCCGCCAGAGAGCATCCAGCCGCGCGGATTGCAAGGCCGCAGGCCTTTTCGCAACGGTTTTGGCTGGTTTTGTCATCGCGGGCCGTTTCGCGGTGCGCATAGTTCAAATGCTACACAGACGCCGCGAAAAGAACAGGGCCTGCAATGGGCCGCCGCACGCGTTGGCCATTGGCGAAACCCCAACGATAGTTCGATCACTCAATACGACGTGCTAATTGCGGGTCAATCG
>JAAYXS010000732.1 GCA_012515775.1 Phycisphaerae bacterium | reverse complement strand
CGGAAACGGGCCGGGAAGAGTAGAAGCCGCAACTACCAGCGCACAAATAGCGCCGTAGCCGGCAAGTGCAGTCCATCTCAAATTGCGGAGTGCCTCAGCAATTGTCAAAGCGCCGCCGGCCGCTATCACTGCGATTATGGGGATGAGCGGTGCGCGATAGCGCGCTGCATTGAAGACGAGAATGATTGCCGCCGGATATAGAATGAGCATGAACCAAAAAGGCGCGGGGATTCGGCGACCGTGGCGGATGAGCCCGATCAGTGCCAGTGGCAGCAGCACGCCGAACGGGAACCCGAATCCGCCGATCTTCCAGAGCAAGGTACTGAGCAGTGGAGACCAGCGGCGGAAGACGTATATGTCCTCGCTGCGCGGCAGTTCGCGCGAGGTGAAGAACTCCACAGCTTTCACTGCCAGACCGCGCACGAATCCAAGCGGCGCGTGCGCAACATCGCGGGCGGTCTCGGCGTAGTAGAACCGCTGTTGTTCCCACATATCCCCGTGTACGCCATGCCGGGCCGGCAAGTCCTCCAAGGCTCGCCAGTCACGCCCCGGCCGGGCAGCAATCGTCTCGGCGGCGTTGCGATTATTGCCGATGTAGAAGTTGATCCCTCCGGAAGCCGGCAACAAGCCGCTGTGGCCGCTCCGCGGATAGCTGCAGGCCGCCAGCGGAACCGTGATTGCAAGAAACCCGGCCAGACCGCCGGCTAACACCTTCAGCGCGCTTCGGCCAGTTACGTACGGATCAGCCTCGCCGCTCCCCTTTGTTTTCGGCGTCTGTAATCGGCTGAAACCCGCTTTCGCGTTGCGACAAGCTCTGTATACGAGCCAGAGCGAGCCGGCGATCACGACCGGCAGGAACGTCGGACGCGCTAGGATGCTCAATGCGGCGCAGGCCCCCAGGGCCAGGGACGCTGGCAGACTGACCGGTCGAAAACTGGTCTTACAAGAGGCACTCGCTGGTTGAGAACCGGGCCCGCGAGAGTCACTGACTGGTTGGAAGCCCGCCGCACAACGGATAAAAAGCAGCACGAACGCTACTGCAAAGAAGGCGGCCCAGCCGGTTGCCGTCAGGTCGGCGTCGTAGAAAATCAGCGGGCCGTAAAGGGCGACGATGATGCCAGCGAAAATGCCGGCCCGCCGGCCGATTACTCGCACGCCCAGCATGTACGTGAGGACGCAAGTGAGTGCCCCGAGGGCGACCTGAAGAATGCGCGCCGCCAGAATCGACCCGCCCGCAACCTTGTAAACGCCCGCCAGAAACAGCGGATAGAACACCGGCTGCCAGAGCAGCGGCGTGTGCGGCTTGTGGCCATCGAGCAGCGCCCGCGCCAGGTCGTCGTAGTCGTACGAATCCATCACCGGCGTGGTGAACGTCGGGTTGGCCGCCGATTGCCAAAGGTAGATCAGGCGAATCATCAGCGCCGCGCCAAAAATGGCCAACGGCCAGAGCCGGCTACGCCAGCGGGTGGAACCGGCTTCGGTGAGACGGGCGGGTTTGTTCAGCCTGGCGTCATCTGTGCGGGCCCGGCGGGTGCTGTGCATGATGGAAAACTAACGGCTTACGTCCGGCCCGACCAGTACGCGCCATATCGGGTGCCGTCGTGGGTGCCATGCCCAAGCTCTAAGCGCGGGCATGCCTTGGCCAAAACGTCTCGCACGGTAGCCGGTGAGGGAAAACTTTTCGCACGGTAACCGGTAAGGGCATGCCCGCGCCCGCTGCGCGGGCTTGGGCATGGCACCCCCGACGCGCGTGGCACCCGACGCGCGTGGCACCCGGCGCCCGTGGCACCCGACGCCCGGCGCATGGCACCGGCCGCGCGTGTCACCCGCGGGGCGACGTCTCCAGCCGCGCCGATTGGGCGTAAAACTTCTTGCCGAAATCGACGCGCGCCATGTTCTTCGACTCCGTCGGCGCAAACCCGTCCGGGTCAAGCACCAGCGCCTCAAACCAGTCCACCAAGCTCCGCCAGTCCGACAAGCTGACGTACTCACTGCCCAGCTTGCCGGTCTTCTCGTTCATGTTGTGGTAGTTCCCTAGCGCCAGGCACAAGCCGGTCGCGTCGTAGCCGTACGTGACGTAAGCGGTGGATTCGCAGGTCCCGCCGTCCATCAGCTTGCGCTGAAACTTGAAGCCCTTGCGCCGCTTGGCGAGCTTCTCGGCCACCTGGCCGCACCAGGCGGTCAGCTCCGGCGTGAATATGCTGGCCCGGTCGCCCACGCGCAGAATCGGGCCCGCGCCGATGGGCGCGCTGGGCAACGCCTTGCTCGTCTCAATCGCCACGATCGGCAGCTTCTTCGAAACCGTCCGCGCCTCGGCCGCACCGATCGCCCCGATGAACCCCACCTCCTCCGCCCGGGTGAAGAGACAGTAGGCTTCGGCTGCGGCCTGCTTCTTGCTCAGCCGGGCGAGTAGCGCCAGCATCGCCGCCACGCCAGCCAGATCATCGCAGGCTATGCCGCGAACCAAGTCGCCGTCGAGAACGGGGCCGCCCAGGTCCCACATGCCCGGCGAATTTGGCTCAACCGGCTGGGCGACAGTAAGCAAGCCTTCTTCCGGGCGCGTCGCGCCGGCGCCAAAGCGAGGAGCGGCCACGGTGCGGGTCAGCTCGCGAACTTTGGCGTTAATCCAACGTCCGCCGCTCCAGAACCTGACCTTCGCTTTCTCCATGTACGACGAGGCCACGCCGCCGCGAAACGCCGCCCGCACTGTCTTCGCATCAACCATCTCCTGGGCGACAAACCCCGGATGATCGGTATGTGCCGCAAAAACCAGCGGCGTCGAGCCAGGCGGCCGAGTCCGATAATGAGCCACGATATTGCCGTAGCGGTCGGAGGTGTACGTAACGCCTTTCAAGTTCGAGCAGGTGCTTTCGATGTACTCCAGGACCGCTCCCTCGACGAACGTCCCGGTCGGCAGGCTGAGAAGGTCTTTTAAGACTCTGGGCAGCGGCATATTAAGGCTCCATAATAAGGCCACGGGCCAAAGCGAATACTACGAAGTAGCGATCACCATTACAACCGGCGTGCAGGCCGCCGCACGGTTCGCGAAAGGCTCCGCGGCGGGACCATTTTGCGTCGCCTGACACAATTTTTTGGCGTAGCGGGCATGAGCAAACCGTCTGAACCTCCAGTGACAATCGCTGCCACCGTGGACGGTGAGGCGCTGCAGAAACTCGTGGCCGACGTGCAGCGCGGAGATCGGCCCGCGGCGGACCGCCTGGTTCGCGAGCATGACTCTTGGCTGCGCAGCGTGGTTTACGGGATCACGGGCCGGCCGGATTGGGTGGACGACATCGCCCAGCAGGTGTGGATCCAGGTTTGGGAACGGTTGGATTCGCTTAAAGACCCGCAGCGCTTGCGATCCTGGCTCTATTCGGTGGCACGGCATGCCGCCATCGACGCCGGAGAGGCCCGCCGGCGGCGCGACGGCCGGACCGGCAGCCTGGATGTTCTGCCGGAGGTGGCCGCCGTCCAAAACGCCAGCCCGGTCGGCGCCGTTCTCCAGGACGAGCTACAGGCAACCCTGCTGCGGGCGGTGCAAGCCTTGCCGGCCCTGTATCGCGAGCCATTCGTGCTGCGGCACCTGGAGAATTGGAGCTACGCGGAAATCGGCGATTGCCTGGGTCTGCCGGTGGAGACGGTGGAAACGCGGTTAGTGCGAGCCCGACGGCTATTGCGTGAAATGTTGCACGGGAAAGTGGACGTATGAACGACGGTTCGCCCGAGCTGGAAAGGCTGATCTCGCGCTACCTCGACGGCGAGGCGACGCCGGCCGAGCGGCGCGATCTCGAATCGCGCGCCAATGCCGACGCGGCGATCCAGTCGCTCCTGGCCGAGACGGCCGCCATCGATCGCGAGGTCGGGCGCGCCATGCGAATCGCCATGCGGCGCACCCTACCGCTGCCGGCGCGGCGCGTGAAAAAGGTGCATTGGATTCAGGCCGTCGGTTTCGCGGCGGCCGCTGCGTGCATCGGGCTCGTGTTCTTTCTGAGCTCGCCGAGGCCGAGCAATGGGCCGAAGCACTCGGCTCAAAGGCCGCAGCCGCCGGCCCCGGTGCGCGCGTCGTGGTTTGCCCCGCCGGAGCGCCCGGTGGACGTGGTCGAGCAGGTGGACCCGGCCGACGTCCGCCCACAGGTGCGGTGGCGTGATACCGACCGCCACTGGATCGTTATTCCTGCCCGGCAGAAGGGGCAATTTCTACTGATTCAAATGGACCGGCTGCGCACGCGAGCCATCCGGATCCAAGACGACTTCTGAGAGGAGTATTCCAATGATGACCGTATCGAGTGGGCTGACACTGATCCTGCTCGCACAAGCCGTAACGGGGTGGGCGCTGTCCGGACCACCCGCGGCGCAGCACGGCGATTGCGTACACCTAGTCCGGTTTCAACCCGGCCCGCCTGCGCCGCCGGACCCCGACCCGCCGACCGTGATCAGTTCGCGCCGCTTGCTGGTTCGTGATCCCTATGCCCCAAGTGCCGGCGTCCAGAAAATGCCGTCGCAGTGGTTGGGCGTCCGGCTGACGCCGATTCCTGAACCGCTCGCGGCCCACATCGGCGAAAACGGCGTCATGGTCGCCAACGTCGTGCAGGACAGCCCGGCCGACCGGGCCGGCGTTGAACGCTACGACGTGATCGTTTCACTCGACTCGCAGCAGGTGGCCGACTCGGAAGACCTGTTCGCTGCGCTTGAGGATATTAAACCCGGCCAGAGCGTCCCGCTGACCGTGATTCGCGGCGCGCAGAAAAAAGAGATGACCATTACCCCGGCCGAACGCCCTGCCGCCCCCAAAGTAACCTGGAAGTACGACGAACCGGAGGACATCATCGATCGCCAGGTGCGGCTGCGCGGCCACAAGTTGATGCCCGGACCGGGCGGGGCCTGGCAATGGGAAGAGCTCGGCCCGCTGCAGACGTTCCCAGACATCTTGCGGGAGCTGCACCTGCCCGACTTCGACGTGAGCATCGATCCATTCGCCGAGGAGGATGTCGATCTGGACGTCAAGGCGCGCGTCGAGGTGCGCGTCCAGGTGGATGACGACGGCAACACGCTCACCATCTGGCGCGACAAGGATGGCCGGATTAACGTCAAGCGCGTCGATCCGGCCGGCAACGAATCGTCCGCCACGTACGAGGACATGGATGAATTCCGAAAGGCGGACCCGGACGCCTACAAAGCCTACCGGCCGTTCTCAAGCCGCGGTCCCGAGTCCTGGAATTTCATTTACCCGCAACGCGAACACCTGAACAAGCTGCGGCAGGACTTCCAGGTTGAGATTGAAACCAAGCTGCGTAACGCTCTGGATCGGGCCAAGGCCGCAGAAGAGGAGGCCGCCAGAGCAGTCGAGCGCGTGCGCGAGCGTCTGGAGCAGTACCGCAGCGGTGCGGCGGACAGCTCCGGCTCCGTGGATGAGCAGCGTACGGTAATCGAGAAGACGCTGCGCCTTTCAGTGCAGGTCGAGGACGGCCATGTCACTGTGACTGTGGACGAGGGTCAGGGGCCCCAGACGTACGAGTTCCAAAGCAAAGAAGAGTTCAAGCAGCAGCAGCCGGAATTGTACGACAGGTGCAAGCAGTTGCTGGAATAGCCCGGGAAGTTCGGGCTTTCAGCGTTCAAACTGAAGGCCCGCCTGGGAACCGATAGGAAAGCGATGTCTCCATAATGCCGACGGGCGGCCCAACCGGGCCGCCCGGGTCATAGTTGGCCCGCTGCGGCGCTGGTGACGCGCGGACAGTATGACGACAAAAAGGGACCGCACTCCAGCCTGGCTGGAGTGCGGTCCGCCGCATTTGATGAGTACGTCGGCGCGCTTTCGGTCAAGCGCTTGCCGAGAGCCCCTTGCAGAGCTTCTCGACGCTTTCTTGCGCATCGCCGAATAGCAGCACCGTCTTCGGATTGTTGTACAGCGGGTTCTCAACCCCGGAGTAGCCGGGGCGCTCGTCCAGGTTGCACACTATCACGTGCCGAGCT
>JAAYXS010000731.1 GCA_012515775.1 Phycisphaerae bacterium | reverse complement strand
GCAGTTGCGTCTGATTGACCCGCGCCAGGGTCGGCACGTCCCGTTCCCACAACTGCGCTCCGCTCTCCGCGTCGAACGCCGCCAAATGCACCAGCGGCGCCGCGTCGCCGGAAGCCGCCTTCCGCGAGAAGGCCGCGATCAGCAGCCGCTCGCCGTCTTTCGCAGCGGCCGTCAGCGTGCCGCCGAACGTGCCCCATCGCCCGGCGAACACCGGGTCACCGGTGTCGGCATCAATCAGCGACCACTGCGTTTCGCCCTGGTCGCGATACAAGACCCAATTCGAACCGGCCACGCATTTGTAGTCTTCCACGCCGCGGCTCGGACGCAACCAGCGGCAGACGAAAGTGGCCGGGTCGTAGCCGCCTACGCGATCCTCGGTCCAAACCACGAGCGTCTCGCCGGCGGTGGTCACGGCGCGCGGCGCGCCGCCCACGGCGGATAGGCTGCGCCGGTCGTCACCGTAGTTTGCGTCGACCGAAATGACGTCGCCGTCACGCCCGACGATGATCAAGCGCTCGCCGAGCGGCAGGAGCTGATCGATCCGCAGTCCGGGCAGGCTGCGCTCCCAGCGCGGCGACCCGTCGGCCCAGTCCAATAGTGCGACCCGATCCTGTCGCCACCCCACATAAACCCCGGCGGTTCCACCTGCGAGCGCCTCGCCAGGATGCGCCGCCATTCCGCCCCATTCGGCAAGCGTGCGGTGCCACAGCTTGTCCGCGCCCCGCGCGCAGCCTAAGCCCAGACCAAACAGCCCATCCTGAACGCCGACGGCCGCCATATGTCTATTGGTCGCGCAGCGCCAGAAGGTTCGGGTGTTCTCGTCATCCAGATCCTCGCCGCCGGCCCACCAGCCCGCCGCAATTCGCGACTGCATGGGATCGTACGAGTCGCATTCCGAGAGCTCGAGAACCTCCTTGCATTGCCCCCCCAGCACTACGTTATGTACTCCAATGATCTGGTCTTCAGCATGGCGGACGAGAACCGTCGGGCCGGCCTGCGGACGGCTCGCGTCCAGGATCAGCTCCGCATTGCGCAACTTCCAGGCGTAACGGCCGGTCAGCTCCCGGTCCAGAGGCCCTGCGACCGCACCAGCCAGCTCAGCCATCGCCCGCTCTATGCTGCGCACGCGCCCTGCCATAGCGTCGCTCGCGCGAGCACCAGGCTGGGACGCGGCCGACTGCGGGGCGTCAGATTGCCCGGCCGAAATCATTTGCTCTGCCCAGAACCGCTGGTCCGCCTGAGCCTCCGCCAAAAGGCCCAGCCGCACATGGAGTTCCCAACGGGCCAGATGCAGCTCGCGCCGTTTTTCCAGAGGCAGGCTGGGATCATCCGGCGCCGCGTAACGCGCCCGAATCTCCAAGGGCAAGGACGACACCAATAGAGCGCGATCGATCTCTTCCTGCCACTTCGAATCTTCGGTCGCCAGCCGCAGGCGCTGCAGTAACTCGGGCGAACCGCTGTCTAACCAGGCTTGCCAGAGCTGATCCCGCACTTGGGGCGCGATCTGCCGGGCCGCCATCCGCAGCCGGGAAGCGGCCTGTAGCCACACCGCTTGCGCGGCCTGCGGCTCGCCCGCGATCGGAATCATTGAATGCCGGCATTGCGCGAGTAACTCCTGATATTGCTGGGCTGC
>JAAYXS010000111.1 GCA_012515775.1 Phycisphaerae bacterium | reverse complement strand
TACCCCACCTTGTTCCAAGCGGCGGACGCAATTCTGCTGACCAAAGTCGACTTGATCGGCGTTTTGGATTACAACCGCGCGCGGGTGTGCGAGGATCTGGGCCGGATCAACACACGCGCTCCATTGCTGGAGATTTCTGCGAAAACCGGACAGGGCATGGACTTGTGGCTGGCGTGGTTGCGCGAGCAGCAAGCCAGCGCGACCAGAGTTGGCTTGTAGGCTGAATGCCGCGATTCATCGCGGCTCACGGCGGAAGGCTGCCCGGCGGGCTGCCGGCGCCGCAAATGAGGTAGCTTATGAGTGATGCACTCGAGAGCTTCGTAAGGAAAACCTGTGCCGAGCTCGGGCACGACCGGACGCGCATGATGGACGTCGTGCGGGCGGTGCAGACGCAGTTCGGCTGCGTCAGCAACGCGGCAATGAACCTGATCGCGCGGGAGCTGAAGACCCATCGCGTGGAAGTGGAGAGCGTCGTCTCCTTCTACGCTTTCTTCTCCCAGCGGCAGAAAGGCAAGGTCATCATCCGCGTGTGCGACGACGTAATCGATCGCATGGCCGGCGCGGAGCTGGTGGCCAAGGCCTTCTCAGAAGAGCTGGGCATCGGCTTCGGGCAGACCAGCGCCGATGGGAAGTTCTCGCTCGAATGGACGCCGTGCATCGGCATGTGCGACCAGGCGCCGGCGGCGTTGATCAATGACGTCGTGGTGACAGAACTGACCGGTGACCGGGCGCGCGAGATCGTGCGCGAGCTGCGCAACCACATGGATCCGCGCAAGCTCGTGCGGCGCCACGGCGACGGCAACAACGGCCACGAGCTCGTCAATGCGATGGTGAACAACAACATTCGCAAACGCGGGCCGGTCATTTTCTCGCCCACCAACCGCGGAGAGGCCATTCGCAAGGCCCTGGCCATGTCGCCCGCCGAAGTGATCCGGGCGGTCAAAACCGCTCGCCTGCGCGGCCGCGGCGGCGCCGGTTTCCCCTGCGGTATGAAATGGGAATTCACACGGGCGGCCCCCGGTGACCGCAAGTTCGTGCTCTGCAACGCCGACGAAGGCGAGCCGGGCACCTTCAAGGACCGCGTCATTCTGACTGAGCTGCCCGACCGCGTGTTCGCCGGCATGACCATCGCCGGCTACGCCATCGGCGCCCAAACCGGCATCCTGTACCTCCGCGGGGAGTACGCCTATCTGCGGGCCTTCCTGGAGGACACGCTGGCCAAGCGGCGGGCTGACGGCCTGCTCGGGAAGAACGTCTGCGGCAAGCCCGGCTTCGACTTTGATATCCGAATCCAGATGGGCGCCGGCGCTTACGTGTGCGGCGAGGAAACCGCCCTTATCAGCTCCTGCGAGGGGCAGCGCGGCGATCCTAAGAACCGCCCGCCGTTCCCCGCCCAGAAGGGCTACCTCGGCTGCCCAACCGTGGTGAATAACGTCGAGACGCTCTGCTGTGTAACAAAGATCCTGGAAGAGGGCCCGGCGACCTTCTGCGAATACGGCACGCAGGGCAGCTCAGGCACGAAACTGCTGAGCATCTCGGGCGATTGCACGCGCCCGGGCGTCTATGAAGTTCCGTTCGGCCTCACCGTAACCGAGATGCTGAAGATGGCCGGAGGCGAAGACGCCATCGCCGTTCAGATGGGCGGCGCCAGCGGGCAGATGGTTCCGCCGAAGGATTTCGGCCGCAAGATCTGTTACGACGACCTGGCCACCGGCGGCTCGGTCATGATCTTCGGGCCGGGCCGCGATCTGTTGAAAGT
>JAAYXS010000110.1 GCA_012515775.1 Phycisphaerae bacterium | reverse complement strand
CCGAGCCGACCAGGCCCGCAGATGGAGCGCATTGTGAGACTGCCCTTAATCGTCGGGGCCGGAATAACGGTTCTCGTTCTCGTCGCTTTTATCGTCGCGCCGCATTTTCGGTCAGAAGCGGCCAAAGCGGCCGAGCAGGCGCGCGAACAGGCAACGTTGGCGGAGCGTGCCCTTCACCGGCACAACTACCGCCTGCCCGCCGTTGGACGCCTTGCGCCACCGGAGGAGCTGCAGAAGGCCGATCCGGCGGATTTGGCCGAGAAGGCCAGGCCGGGCATTGAGGAGGGCAAGAAGGACCTGAGCAAGCGGCTGAACGAGATTCGGTCCCAGGCTCAGAAGGCCGGGCTGCCGCCGCCCAAAGCGGACCTCCCGTCA
The DNA here is from genome assembly GCA_012515775.1 of Phycisphaerae bacterium. GTDB lineage: Bacteria > Planctomycetota > Phycisphaerae > UBA1845 > Fen-1342 > JAAYXS01. Next base: position 3,945 of record JAAYXS010000110.1, on the reverse strand, counting down.
GCCGACGCGAGCGGTTTGAAACGCTCAGCCGCGCAGTACGATCAGATGCTCGCCGACAACGAGCAACTGCTGAAGCAGGCCGCGCAGGAGGCTCGGGCAGCCAAGCAGGCCGGTTCGAGCGTGTTGGGCGTGCCGCAGGTGGCCGGCATGGTCGAATTCACGCGGGCCTCGCGGGCCTTGGCCGAGGCGAGCGCGCTCCGCGACGCGCAGCGGCATCTGCAAGCCGAGCTGCGGCTGGCCAACTCTCAGGCTGGGGCTTATGAGGGTTCGCGAGACTGCGCCGTGGGGATGGAATTGGCGGCCGTGGTCAGCGGGCTGCAAAGTGATCTGGCCGAGGTGGAGAAGCTCGCCACAGCGGCCGCCGCGCGTGCGGAGGAGCTGGCCGCGCGGGTCAGCCAACGCGAGCAGGAACTGGCTCCCATTCAAGCGGAGCAGGACCAGGTACGCGACGAGCTGTTGGCCCTGGAAAACAAGGGCTTCACCGCCGGTGATGACGATTCTTTCGAGAGCTACCGCGCGCAATACGAGCGCTTATCGACGCGGGCCCGCGAGCTCCAGGAGCAGGAGGAACTGCTGCGCTTGGGCGGCTTGCGCGGGGCCAACTTCGCCGGTGACGATTACCAGAACGCCGAGATTCAGGGCGGTGAGCAGATCGTGAGCCTGGAAATGCTGCGCGAAGCGGCCGCGGCCGCCCAGGAAGCGGCTACGCGTGGCAGCCAGGCCGTGGCAGAGTTGCGGCAGCAGATCAAGACCGCCGAGCAGAGCGGGCAGGACGCCCAGGCGGCGGTCGAGCGCTATACGGCGTTGGTGGCGGGCTTGGAAGCGCGGCAGGCCGAGCTTCGGCCGCAGATTGAGGATTTGGCCCAAAAGGCCGCGGCGAAAGAGGATGAGGCGCTGAAAGCCGCGGGCGACGCGGCCAGTGCTTTTCGCAGTTCGCAACAGGCGGCGGACCGCTGGCTGCGCGAGGCGCGCGACTTACAGTCGCAGCGTGACCCGGAGCGCGTCAACCCGCGGCTGAAGATGATGCTCGACGACAAGGGCATTCCGTCCATGGGCAGCAGCGCCGAGGCCGAAGCCTTGGTACTGATGGGCCGGATTTACGCGCAGCGGATCGAGGCCAACCGGGCGCTGCTGGCCGATTTGCGGCAGTTGCATGGCGGCGGCGAGGAGGCGCCCCCCGCGGCCGAGAAGCTCCAAGAGCAGATCGAAAGCGACGCGGCAGAAGCGACCGAAAAGCTTCAGAGCGCCATCAAGCTTTACGAAGGGGTGATGAGCAAGGTCAAGCCGGAAACCAAGTGGGTGCCGCAGGCGGCCCTGGCGGGGGTCTACACGCTCCTGGCGCGTATCAATCCCGCGCAGGCAGCGGCCCACATGAGTGATGCGCTAGCCAGGATTCAGGAATCCACCGGCGGGCGCGAACGCAGCCCTTACGTCCAGAAGCACGTCGAATTCCAGGAGCACATTAGGCAGACGCTGGAGTCCGGCGAACAGGGCGCGGCCGCCGAAAAGCCTGCAAAAGAGGAGCCGGAAGCAGCCGAGGCGCCGGCGGAAGAAGAACCGGCCGGCGAAGGCGATTAGACAATTCTGAGACGCCGAGCGGGTGGGTCGCTCCGCGCAGCGTGAACAGCCGCGCGGCGCTTTCATAAGTAAACGCGATCGCAGCCGCCTCGTTCTCCCGTATGCGCCGGGGGCGCCAGACGCCGTCAATGTCTTCGATACGGACGCGTTCGTGTTGGCGTTAACCGGCCCGGCCGGGTACGCGATGGCGTTCCCGGCCTGTGAATTTACGAACGCGGACATTAACCCAGACGGCGCACTTAACGTCTTCGAGATCGGCCCATTTGTTGCGCTGCTGACCGGGCCGGAGCCGCGGCCGTAAGCGGACAGCCCGTCAGTCGCCGAGTGCCTTATCGACGACGGTCTGTGCCAGGTTCAAGGCCAATTGGTTCAGGAACGTTTCCGTGAACGAGAACGCAACCTTCTGCTGGCAGGCGCCCCCCATGCAGAGCACGGCCAGGATAAGCAATCCGGTCAGGGCCACACCCCGCAAACGAAACAGCATCATTGAATGCCTCCAAGCGGGAATCCTGAGGTTTCCGGCGGCCGGTCCTTCCCATCGCACGCCGCGGCCGCCGCCCGCGGAACGTGAATTATAACCTCGCGCAACGGCGCCGTCTTGCGCCAGAGCAGAGCCGGGGCGTGCCGCGACCGAGAGGGATCGAGGGACCAAGGGATCGAGGGATCAAGAAGTGCTCGGGCGCCTTTTCGGAGAGCGGAGTGGAGGCGCCGCAGAGCAGAGCCGGGGCGTGGCGGGCCGGAATACCGCCAACAACCTCCCACCCGGGCAGTCGTCCACCTCTTGATCCGCGCCCGCCTGACCCGCGCCCGCCGACTGAATCCGAGCCCGCCGACTAAATCCGAGCCCGCCGACTGAATCCGAGCCCGAAGCGCCAGCGAGGGCAACCAATCCGTAGCGTCGGCCCCCGTGGCCGACGTCGCACGCCAAGCACGCACCTCCCCGTTTCACACCACCATCCTCGCTTCACACCGCCGAAGCACCGGCGAGCGCCAATGCAACAACGATCCGCGCCGGCCAGGGCAGCGACTCTTCACACCGTTCAAACCCTTCAACCGCGCCGCGGCCGCAGCGCCAGCAAGGTGATCGAGGATATGGGCACCATTCTCCACGATACTTGCACGACCCCCGAGATCGCGAGGATGTTTGAAAGCACGCCGGAGCAGCTCCTCCTTAGGCTGAACAAGCATGCGCCCGGCCCGACGGACAAGTAAGATTTTGGGCTGGCGAGGGGCAGGCTGGCAACGCGATTGCCACGGTTCGCCCGAGTAACGTATGCTGCGCCGGAATCGCGAAATGCGTGTGATGTCCTGCGATATCCGAACGAAATGCGTATGATGGCCCCAGAGCCATACTCAGAGGCACACTGTGGAGATTCGTACTTCGAGGATCGGACGGCTCCGTGCTGTTGCGGCATGTGCACTTGTGCTTGCGGCCATGGCCACTTCGTATTCAGCATGCACCGGGCTCGCACGCCAAGGCTTTGTCTCTTCTTGCCAGGGCAGGTGTTGAACTTAACGTGTCTGTCTACGGCTGCTCGCGCAAGCACATCCCGGAGAAGGATGAGCACGATACTGGCTAGGGTCAGACCCGAGCCTGCCGTACGCCTGGTGCAGGCGATCTATCCGGATTCGCACGACGGGCACAACGTGGTGCACTCCGGCTATGATGCGGCCGGGAACGTGGCGGCGGCGTGAGCCAAAGCGGAAACTCAACGGAGTACGCGTACGACGACCTGCACCACTTGTATCAGCGCAGTTACAGCGGTCTGGGCGACCCGCGCGTGGAGGCCATCAGGACTGGATGCCGACCGGGACCGTTGACCTCGACCGCCGTGCCAATTGGCGTGACTTTGCCAGTACAATTAATGGCCAGACGGCGACGCAGGTCCGCAGCCTGGACGAGACCGCCGGCGGCGGCGGGCGCGCCAACGAGTACGAGCGAATCGACATGACCCGCGGCAGTCAGCACAGCATCCAGCAGCTCACGTACGATGAGGCGGGCAACCTCGTCGCGACGGACCTGCTGGCCGATATGAACTGCGACGGGGCGGTGAACAGCTTCGACGTAGATCCGTTCACCCAAGCGCTGACGAACCCGGCGGCGTATGCGGCCGCGCACCCGGATTGCATGATCGAGCTGGGCGATGTCAACGGCGACGGACTGGTCAATTTGTTCGATGTGAACGCCTTCATCGATTTGCTGGGCGATAACCTGATGTCGGCCCGGCGGTATGAATACGACGAGGAGAACCGCCTCACGGCCGTGACGGACGTCTGCGGGCGCGAGTTGCTGACGATTGAGTATGATGCACTGGGTCGGCGGATCGCGAGCACGGAATACGCCATTCCGATGGATGCGTGCCCGGG
>JAAYXS010000730.1 GCA_012515775.1 Phycisphaerae bacterium | reverse complement strand
TCCCTCGTGGTTCGAAAGCGGCGCGCCGGCGGAGGCTGAGAAGCGGAACACACATCCTTGCCGGACTTCGCCACACTCATCAACGAAAATGCGTTTCCACTCGCCCGAGTCGGACGAAACCTGTAGCTGGTTCGACCCTTGGTCTCCGTCACGGTCGAGCGCAATCGAATAAGTCGGCGAAACCGGGGCAACGGCGAGACAATCCGGCACCCACACTGGCGCAGGCAGTCGCACGTACTGGCCATCACGCACGGGTTCGGATGGCGTGGCTGATTGACCCGCTGCCGAGGGCGGCTGGAAAGACGGGTGCGTGCGGGCCACGGGCGTGCCGTCGCCGGGCAGCCCGCGCCGCAACGGTGGAATGATACGCTTCTTGCCGGCGGCTGATTTGGGGACGGCGCCCGCATCGTGCGTCAGCGCGCCCGCAGGAACGGCCGCATAATCCTCGGCATCCGGCGGCTTCCATAGCAGGGCCAGTCGCTGACCGCCGCCGGCGTCGAAATGGCTGATGCGCAGCTTGTGCGTGCCCGCGGTCAAGTCGACGGTGCCGTCCTTGGGTTCGGGGCCATGCAAACCATCGTGGTCGATCACGAGGTGGTCATCTATCCAGAGCCGGGCGCCATCGTCACTGATGAGACGGAAGGCGTAATTAGCCGGGCTCGTCGTGTGGATGTAGCCCGTCACCTCTGTCAGGAATGGGCTATTCACAGCGGCGAAATCCCCGCGGTTGCTATCCAAGTCGAGCGTGCGAACGATGCGCGTCAGGTTCGGAAGCTGGCCGGCGGCGAGCTCCGGCATGAATTGCGGCGATTGTTCCAGCTCATAGAAGCTCAGCAGCAGGCCCGGCGCCCCACGGTCGATCAGCACTTCATCCTGCGCCGGCGACACAGAACCGACAGCAAGCACACCAATGACCAGCGACCACCCCGCCAAACGTCGCGTGCGCATGTTGGTCTTCCTTTCCGCTATTCAGCAACTTGTAGCCTTGTGCCACCGGCGCCCCGCCTATGTCATCACCGGCGAGACGCCGGCGGCACAATGGCCACGATGTCCGTGACGCCCAGCCGCTAGCGGTCGGCGTCGAACTTCAGATCGGGGATTGGCTGACCGGCCGGGTCGCGAACCGCGCAGGTGAAGCCCCAGTTTCCGCCGGCCTGCACGATCTTCAGCAGCAGCGGATTCCAGCCGCGCTGCAGCCTTATCTCAACCTTGTCCTCGCCGGGCGTGACGCCGCGCGAGGCGGCATTGCTGTGTACAAGCTGCCCGTTCAGCCAGACTTTCACGCCGTCATCGCTGCCCAGTTCCAGGCGTGCCGGCTGCTCGTTCTCCGACCAGATCGCGGTTCGGGCATAGACGCAGCAGTTACTGCACTTGCCGATCTTGTTCAGATCGAAAACCCAGGGGTTATCCGTTCGCGTCGCGGTCAGCGGCGTCCACTCGATCTCGGCCAGGCGGCCTGTCTCGGGTTCAAACTCGTGTGCGAACACATCCGCGTAAGTCTCGCCTTCGGCCAAGCACGGCACGCTTACGGCCCATACCCCAATGGTGCCGGCGTGCTTCTCTATGGCCTGCAGCGCCTGGCGCGCCTGGTTGGTGGGCCCCTCCCCGACGCCGGCAGCCACTATTCTTTCGAGCGCCGCACGGGCCTCGTCCGGATACCACAGCGCGACGCCCCGCGCCACGCTCACGACCGCGGCGGCGGCTTCGTCGCGCAACTCGTCTTTGCGCAGCCAGTTCTGCACTTCCGTCAACGCCGCCAAATG
>JAAYXS010000729.1 GCA_012515775.1 Phycisphaerae bacterium | reverse complement strand
AATACCTGCGGCTGCCTGAACTGGCAGACGACCGGCTCGATCAACGGCATTTCGCCGGTGTTGTGCCGCTACGAGCAGATGCTTCTGCCGATCGCCGACCGCGTCGGAGAGGTCCTCTACAAAAAGCGCGACCCGCTCTTCCTGCACAAACACTACAACTCGGCTTACCCGGTGCTATCATTGCTCGAAGACACGCTGACCAGAAAGTGACCCGCTACTGGTTGGGCATTGATGCCCCCTGGTGGAAAGTGTGGCACCGGCGTCCCCCGGTGTGTTTACGCGAGAATGCACACCCCATGAAACTCCTCCGCAACCTCTGACTGGCCACCCTGACGATCGCCGGTCTGGCGCTTCTGTTCCTCGGACTGGTCAGCTACAAACATGGCATCCCCGGGAACACGCTGTGGATCACTACTCAGGACGACCAGCCCCGCGTACGCCTGGCCCTGATCGCCGGCATCGTACACGCCGTGTACTCGACGCCGCGGTTGAACGGCTCGGCTGCGAGTGAGCCCAGCATCCTTACGTCACGCAGGAAGATCGACCAGACCCTCGGGCCCTTTTACGCGCGGCGGCGTGTGCCGCTCGGCAAGGTCGTCGCCAGCGGCGTCGGCGGGCCGTTCTGGGCGCTCGTGCCGCTGCTTTTAGCTTGGCCGGCCCTGGCATTCGTGCGCGGCCCCATCCGCCGCTAGCGCCGCCGCCGCCGCGGCTGCTGCACGTCATGCGGTTACCCGCTGACGGGCCTGCCCGAGCCGCGCTGCCCCGAATGTGGGAAAGCGGCAAGTCCTGGGCCAACGAAAACCGCCGCAAACTGACCCGCCGGGCAGCGTTGAAGCACGCCGCGTATTCCGCTATTAAGCGATTATGATTCGACCACGCGCATCCTCACTGCTGTACTCGCTCGCGCCCTGCGGCGCAGCGCTCCTGCTGCTAACCGGCTGCCACGCGCAGCAAGTGACGGCCCAGTTCCGGCTGGGCTATGACGAGGCCATCCGCCGACTGTATGAGCATCACGCCCTGATGAATTTGGCCTGCGCCGAAGAAGGCGCCTTCTTCGTGCAGATGGCGTACAGCAACTTCGGCAGCCAAATCGCTGTCACCGGCAGCATCAGCGCGCAGTTCACGATTATCGACACCATCGATGCCCCGTACGGCAGGGATCAGGTAGTCGTGGATATCTCCGATCAGACCTTCGCGCCCACGCTCAGCGCCTCTCAAACCAACGTGCTCGGACTGACGGCCAGCCCCGCCCCCAACCAGCACGCCATCCGCGAGCTGTACCAGGCCGAAGTGAACAAGCCCCCAGAGGAGCGGTTTTTCTTCATGACGGCCAACCCCAAGGCTGTGCTGGGCGCCTACCTGTGCATCCCATACCGGTGGCATCGTTGGATCGTCGTGCCTGATGAGCGCAAGCGCGAGTTCGCTGACTTCGTCTACCGCGTTTCGTTTTACGATCCGCAGGCGTCAGCGGTGACGGAGACCCAGACGAATGACGCTCCTGAGTAGCGCTCGCACAACCCCGCGCGTGCTCCGTGAGCGAACGCACCTGACGCCGTTAGCGATGGGCATGCCCGCGCTTACAGCTTGGCCATGGCACCCGCTTATTTGGCACATTAGGGTCAGTAGGCGATCTGTTTCTTGCGCAGCCCGTCGCTGAGCGCGACCTGCGCGAGAATGCCGGCGATGCGCTGGCCCGCCCGGCCGTCGCCGTAGACGTTCGAACCGCCGCGCCGCGGTCGCGTCGCAAGAGCTTTTTTAATGGCCGCGCGGATCGCCCGCTCGTTTTCAGCCGCGTGAATCACCGAAGGGCCCGCGGGCTGCCGGCCGGCTTGCCGGTCGCCGACGTCAACCGAAGGCGTGCCGGCTAGCGGGGCCTCGATGATGCCACTGGACGAGTTGCCCACCAGAACGTCGGCGGCCAGTAGAGCACGCAGGTAATCGTCACGAGCCAGCGAACGCGCGACCGTGACCGCGCCGTTCCCTTCGTCCTCGACCGCGTGGCGTCGAATCGCTCGCAGCACACCCCTATGGCCCCGATCGGTATTCGGGTACACGATGAAACGCCGCAAACCGGATTTTTTGACCGCGCTCAGCACAGCGTGCATGCCGCGCTCTTCGACAGCGGCCGCACGCCCACTGGCGTGGTACACCACCAGGGCGGTCCGCGCGAGTTGCCCGGCGAGCCGCGGCTCGGCGAACGTCTCGCCCGCCCGGGCCTTCCGGGTTTGCCCGGCACGCTCCGGACTCCTCTCCTCAATTAACTCGCCCAGCCGGTCCAGCCCCGGCGCGCCCACGAGAAACACGTGCTCCGGGCGCTCCCCCATGCGAATGATCCGCTGCGCAGAACGCCGCGTGGCCGCAAAATGCAGGTGCGCGAGCTTGGTAATCCCGTGGCGCAAGCTTTCGTCGAAATCGCCGGCCGCTACGTCGCCGCCGTGAATGTGAGCTAACACGCGGCCGGTGGTCACCGCGGCCAGCGCCCCGGCCATCGCTTCGATGCGGTCGCCGAGAACTACAACGATGTCGGTGTTGGCGGCGACGAGGAAATCGGCGATGCCCGCCACGCCGCGCGCCAGCCCCCGGGCCTGATCGAGCGCGTCGTCGTCGCCCCGTTGCATGGGCACGCGGGCCGCGATCTGCCAACCGTCACGCGCAATGTCGCTCTCAGTCCGCCCGAACTCGGGCAGAAGATGCATCCCCGTGACTACAACCTGCAATTCCAGCCGAGCCTCGGCCGCAATGGCCGCCATGACCGAACGCAAGATGCCATACTCTGAGCGCGTACCGGTGATCACGGCAACGCGCCGACGTGGCGTGCGTGGCCTGCGGCTCACTGAATCACGTCCCACGTGAGAAGCTCGTCGCGGCCAATGTTTGTAGTGACTGTGCGACCGATGAGGGCGTCGAGCTGGTCGGGCTCGATGCCGCCGGCGGGCCGCTTGATGGTCAGCATGTCCGGCGTGAGAACGGTTCCGGCGCGCAGGGCGCGGGCCGTAACCACACTCTTGCGTGCCACGGCGCGCACTTCGGCTTCGATGGGCAACATGCCGATCGTGCCGGTTCCCAGTGCTGCTTCGGCGCGGCGCACCTGCGCCACATACTCGGCCAGCTCGGCCGGGTTGAGCGACATGGCGTGATCCGGGCCCCGGGCCTCACGATCGAGCGTGAAGTGCTTCTCCAGTACGCATGCGCCGGCGATCACCGCCCAGGCGCCGGTCTGCGGTTGCACCGTGTGGTCGCTGAATCCAACCGGGACCCCAAACTCGTTTCGCAGCGCGGCGATAACCCGCAGGTTCGCGGCCTCAAGCGGCGTAGGATAGCTGCTGATGCAGTGCAGCAGGACGAGCCGGCTGCCTGCACCACGACCGCGCAGCCGCCGCACCGCGCCACGTATTTCCGCCGCCCTAGCAGCGCCGGTCGAGCATAGCAGCGGCAGTCCACTGTCAGCGGCAGCCCGCAGCAGCGGCGCATTGTTGAGATCCGTCGAAGCGATCTTCACGGCGCGCACGCCGAAAAACAGCAGGCGTTCCAGATCGGCGACGCTAAAGGGTGTGGCCAAAAACTCGATCGAGCACTGCCGGCAGTGTGCCGCAATACGTTCGAAAGCCGCGTCGGACAGCTCGAGTCGCCTGAGCATCTCGCGCTGCGAGCGCGCCCCCGTGGACTTCTGATACGCCGCCACTTTCGCCGTTTGCGTCGTTAGCTCGTCAGCACGAAAAACCTGGAACTTGACCGCATCGACGCCCGCGGCCACGGCGGCATCGACCAACCGCAGCGCCTGTTCGGCCGAGCCGTTGTGGTTGACTCCGGCCTCGGCGATCACGTACGTGGGGCAGCCCGCACCGATGGCCCGGCGGCCAATATTCACGCCAGGGGCGGCGCTCTGGTCTTGCATAGCTCCGCTCTCCCACACTGCGAAGCTCCGCTTCGCGCGCCGACGATCAGACCGAGCAGGCGGCGGACTCGGTCTGTCGCAGGAGAAATTCGGCATACTTCAGGTCTTCCAAGGTGTCGATATCCACGCCGCGCGAGCGGGACATCGGATAAACGAGCGTGCGCGCCGGGGACCGGCCGGCGCGGTAGTCGCCACTTGTATAGACGTAAATGGCGCCGTTAAGTTCATACAGCACGTCCTCGCCCGGCAATGGCTCTAACCGACCGTCTTTTCCGACGCGTCCCAGCCAGGATGCCGGCGCGACCGGCGAAGCCGACACCACGGCGCACGGCTGATTCGTTTCGAACAGTTCCCAGGCCTCGCGAATCTCCTCAGCGGTGCGAAGCGGCGACGTCGGCTGAAGCACCATCACCGCCTCAAATTCTTCGCCCCGCGCCGCAAGCAAATCCAGGAGAAAACGATTCGACTGCTGCGTCGGCGTATCATCCCGCGCCAGGGACTCGGGCCGCAGGGCCGGGCAATGCACGCTGAAACGCTCCGCAACCGTCGCGATCGCCGGACTGTCGGTGTTCACATACACGGCCGAGAGGACGCCGCTGCAGAGAGCGGCCTCACAGGTGTAAGCAATTAATGGCTTGCCGTCCAAAAGGGCCAGGTTCTTGTGCGCGAGTCGTTTGGAACCGGCACGTGCCGGTATCAGCCCTACCACTTTCATATGCAGGCCCAAACCACAATCAAGTCCTGAAATCAGTCCCGAAAGCTCCAATGGCGAGCCAACAGCCTGCGAGCTGCAGGCCGCTACAACTCCTATAGCAGCCGCCGGCTCGTTGGCCGTCCGCCATCCGCCACTATTTCGCGATCACAAGACCGCCGCGGCTCGCGTGGACTCCGATTCGGTCAGGCGTAATCCTCCGAACCAGCTTAGTGCGATCACGAGCAGCGTGCGTCCGACGAACATGGCCGCCATCAGCAGGACCATGCCGTACTGATAAGAATCGACACCTTGGCCGATTCCTCTGGAGAGGTTT
>JAAYXS010000728.1 GCA_012515775.1 Phycisphaerae bacterium | reverse complement strand
CAAGGAGTTATTCGGATCGGTCAATCCCATCGGGCAGACCATCCGCGTGAACCGGGCCGCGTTTGAGATCATTGGCTTGCTGGACGAGAAAGGCGTCGGCAGCGACGGGCGCGATTTCGACGAGATTGTCGTCTTCCCCTTTACGTCGTTTCAGCGGCTCATCGCCGGCAATGAACCTTCGGGCACGCTTTTCGCCGCCGCGAAAGCCGGAATACCGCTGTCGGTCGCCAAAGAGCAAATCCGGGAAGTGTTGCGCCGCCGCCGGCACCTGGCCGATCATGAGGAAGACACGTTCCGCATCATGGACCGCTCGCTGATGGCCCAGGCCAATGCTGAAGCGACGCGAACGTTTAACGTGCTGCTGACCTCCATCGCCTCGATCTCGCTGATTGTGGGTGGCGTGGGGATCATGAACATCATGCTCGTCTCGGTGACGGAGCGCACCCGCGAGATCGGCCTGCGCATGGCGATCGGCGCCAGCTCGACACATATACTCGGACAATTTTTGTGCGAGGCGGTCGTGCTGTGCCTGATCGGCGGGCTGATCGGGTTCGTGGCCGGATGGGGCGTATCGCAGATCGTCACGCTACGGTGGCAATGGGAAACAGAAGTCTCGTACTGGATGGCCGGCATCGCGATGGCTTTCTCCACTGCGGTCGGCATTTTCTTCGGCTTTTACCCAGCCTGGCGCGCCAGCCGGCTCAATCCGATTGACGCGCTGCGCTACGAGTGAGGGCACATTCTCCATGACACGCAGTAGATTGGCTGTGCGGACATCGGTCGTGTTGTTGGTTGTTGCGGGCGCGTGGGCTGCGGCCGACAGTTTGCCCGCCCCGGAGAAGATCACCACTGTCGCCGGCATCACCGAGTACCACCTCGGCAACGGCCTGCGCGTGCTGCTGTTTCCGGATGAATCCAAGCCGACGGTGACCGTCAATATCACGTACCTGGTCGGCTCGCGGCACGAGGGCTACGGCGAAAGCGGCATGGCCCACCTGCTTGAGCACCTCATGTTCAAGGGCACGCCCGACCACCCGCAGGTTTGGAAGGAGCTGCAGGAGCATGGTGCGCAGTTCAACGGCAGCACCAGCTACGACCGGACGAACTACTACGAGACGCTGCCCGCCAGTCCCGAGAACCTCGAGTTCGCCCTCAGGCTCGAAGCGGACCGCATGGTCAACAGCTTCATCGCGCAGACGGACCTCGACTCCGAAATGACCGTCGTGCGCAACGAATTCGAAATGGGCGAGAACAACGTGATGCGCGTGTTGTCGCAGCGCATCGCTTCCACCGCGTATCTGTGGCACAACTACGGCAAGTCAACCATTGGCTCGCGCGAGGACATTGAGCGCGTGCCGATCGACCGCCTCCAGGCTTTCTACCGCAAGTACTACCAGCCCGACAACGCCGTGCTCATCGTCGTCGGCAAATTCGAACAGCCCAAAGCGTTGCTGCTGATCAACGACATCTTCGGCCGTATCCCGCGGCCGGAGCGCAAGCTCGATCCGACTTACACCGTTGAACCGGCCCAGGACGGCGAGCGCGAGGTGACGCTGCGCCGGGCGGGCGATACGCAGGCCATCGGTGTGGCTTACCACATCTGCGCCGCCGCGCACGAGGACATGGCCCCGCTCCAGGTGCTGGCCAGCATTCTCTCCGCGGATGAGACGGGCCGGCTATACAAAGCGCTCATTGAGACGGAGCTGGCCACCAGTGTCGACGCCAGCGCCATGGCCATGTGTGAGCCGGGTCTTTTGGACATCATGGTCGAGGCGCGCAAGGACCAGTCGCTCGATGAAATCCGCGCCCAAATGTTCGCGGTGCTCGACACCCTCGGCCAGCAGCAGTTCACCGCGGAAGAGGTCGAGCGTGCCAAGAAGAGCTTCGCCCGCAACTTCGCCCTCATGTTCAACGACAGCTCGCGGCTGGCAATGCGGCTGAGCGGCTCGATCGCCCAGGGCGACTGGCGGCTGATGTTCCTGTATCGCGATCGGATCGCGGCCGTTACGCCCGAGGACGTGCAGCGCGTGGCGGCATATTACCTAAAGCCCTCCAACCGCACGGTCGGCCTGTTCATCCCGACCACGGACGCGGAGCGGGCCGTCGTTCCGCCGACGCCCGACCTCGCGGCGTTGTTGAAGGACTATAAGGACACGCAGGAAGTCGCGCAGGGCGAGGCCTTCGAGGCCACTTACGAGAACAT
>JAAYXS010000727.1 GCA_012515775.1 Phycisphaerae bacterium | reverse complement strand
CTTTCTGAAGCGCAGCTCGCCAGGCACTTCGAACCGCTCATGGTGCGCGGTCTCGCCGGGCACACACCGGGTGCGGTTACAGGACTTTTAGTTTAGGTCCGCTCCAGGTGTCTAACTTGTAACCCCTCTAAGCTGCGCGGCTTACAGCTCACGCTTTTATCGCTCGTCCGAAATGAAAAGCCGCAGGGCCGCCCACTATCGGACGGCCCTGCGAGCTTTTTTCCAGGCTTAACGCCTCAAACCGCGAGCGGCCGGCGAGTACGCCGGTGCTCGGGCGACGGGTTACGGATTCCAGCTATCCATCAGCGCGCCCAGCGCATCCGATATGGAACCGAAAACGTCACCGCTCCATTGATCGCAGACGTACTCGTCAACGGCCGGGATTTCGGTCGGCCGGTTGAAGAACTCTCCGAAGCGGTACCAGAAGCGCACCGACTGCGAGTTGCCCACGTTCTCGTAGGAGGTATCGCCGGCATCGCCGAGTTGGCAGTACCGCAGAGCGTATCGCCCAACGCCGCCGGAGATGAAGTAGCTGCACTCCGTGTGCGTGGGGTTGGAGAGCGTATCCGCGACGTTAACGGCTTCCGCCAGGTTCCAGTTCCAGCCGGCGGTCACCACGATCGGGTGATAGTGCAGGTTAATCCCGCCATCAGCCGTGTAGTACTGGTTGTTGGTCAAGGAGGCGTAAACGTCATGCATGGCGTAGCGATACAGGTGAGCGTTTACCGCGTCCAGCTCCTCGTCCGTCAGCGCGTTGGCCATGTTGGGCCCCAGCGCACACGCTGCGATCATGGCGTTGAAGAACACGTTCTGCTGCTCGCGACCGTAGCCGCTGAGCAGGTCAGCGCTGGGTACGCAGCGCGGCCGGTACCAGGCGGCCACTTCGTGCCCGTAGAAGCGGACGGAGAGCAGCGCCAGCAGTTGTTGCCGGGCGGCATTCAAATGTGGCGCACTGTTGAGACGCCAGCCGAGCAGGGCGTTTTTGGCGGCCCAGTTACTGAGGGTGTCGTAATAGTCGCCATCGCCGCGGATGTCGAAGGGGCCGCTGCCGCCCGCCACGCCCTGGCTGGAGAACTTGGAAATGGCGTTCTGGAGGCGCGTCCGGTCCGCGGAGTTGCGCCACAGAGCCGGCCATGTACCCTCCGGGGCGGTAACGAGCGTGCCGGCAGGTATCCGGCCGTTGCTGTAATCAGGCGGTGGAACATCGCCGACAGCCATACCAGACGGAATGAACCAGATTTCCAAGGCGTTCGAGCCGTAGGCCAGCCAAGCCGAGCCATTGAACGGTACACCCACGTGCTGATTCCAAATTTGCACTGGCGTAGGCGCCGTAATGGAACCGGTGTGGAAGGGCGACGAGTAGACGAAGCTGCCCTGAGCGGAGTAGCCCGACCAATCCGGCGTCCACATCTGCTCGTTGCCGATGGTCAACGGGCCGACGTGCACGCGCGTGTTGCCCGCAGCCCTAAGCTGGCCGTCAGCATCGCGCATGTCGGAGCGACGAATCACCGTGACAGTCGGGTTAGCGCCCGGCGCTACGACCACATAGCGATCCTTGGTGTAGGGAGTCCACTTGGCGGAGAACAGCGCTCCACTGATCTGAATGTCAAAGCCGCCGTTGGTCCAGGACGTCGTGCCGCCGCCGGGAGGTGCGACGCTGACCGCGACGGTATCCGTCGCGGTCGCGCCGTCGTCATCTGTCACAGTCAACGTGATCGTGTGACTACCCACGGCCAAATTCACCGTGGCGCTTACTCCGGAGGCCAACGTGGTGGCGCCCTCTCTCCAGACGTAGCTAACGATGCTGCCGTCCGGATCATAACTGCCCGAACCGCTGAGCGTGACCGCCTGACTGCCTGAGCCGTCGGCGTCCACCACAGTCTGGTCCGGACCCGCATTTGCAATCGGGGGCTGGTTTGCAGCCGGTCCAACTGCGAAATCGCAAATCTCAATGCCGCCCACGGCCGCAATACAGGCCCAGCGGTTCAGCGCGGCCACGCCGGCCTGCTCGGTGCGGAAGCCGTAATTGCTGGCCAGCAGCAACTCGTTCCCGCCGGGCGGCGTGACATAAGCGCTGTACGTGTGCGTCGGGAGGTAGACGGCCACGCGGATCAGGTATTCCGCACCAGGGGTGTACGGAATGTTAGTGGTGGCCTCATAGGCGCTGCCGTTGCGCGCGTCGATTCGACCGTTGGGAGCGAAGCGGATCTGCACCGCTCCGTTGGAATAGCTGCTGACGTCATTGAGCGCCAGAGCAACTACGCCGTCCATGCCGGCTGCCGATGGCGTGGCCGTGTATGTGACCGTGAAAGCTCCGGTCTGGTTCTCCATCGGAAAGTTCTGCCACGAGGTAGTAGCGACTGCGCAGTCGGGCGGAGGCGGAGGCGGGGGCGGCTGCGGGCCGTCGGAATCAATTGCGAAATCGCAAACTTCGATCGCGCCAACCGCGGAGATGCAGGCCCAGTTATTCAGCGCGCTGCACCCCGACTGCTCAGAACGGTACGCGTAGCCGCTGGCCAACACCGCGGTGCTCCCGCTCGGCGTCGTTACGTAGGCGTCGTAACGCTTGGCGGCCGCGTCAACCTCGAGCCGGAACAGATATTCTGCATTGGGCGTGTAGGGTATCGCCGTTACTGCGGAATAGGTGCCGCCGTTGCGGGCGTCAATCCGGCCGTTGGGAGCGAAGCGGACGAGCACCGCGCAATTGCCGTAGCCGGTGACCTCGTTCGGCGCCAAAGCGATCACGCCGTCCATTCCGGCGGCTGCCGGCGTGGCCGCGAAGGTCGCGGTGAAGCGGCCGGTCTGGCTGTCAATGGGGAAGTTCTGCCAACCGCTGGTTGTTGCTTCGCAGCCAGGCGGTGGCGGCGTGCCTTGAAGCTGGAAATCGCAGACCTGCATCGTGCCGATGGCCGAAATGCAGGCCCAGTGGTCCAGCACGCTGCAACTAGCCTGCTCAGTCCGATAGGCGTAACCGCTGGCCAGGACCGCCTCGGCCCCACCCCGCGGCGTGACATAGGCATCGTACCGTCGCGCGGCGGCGTCGACTTCCAACCGGAACGAAAGAACTTGGTTCGCGGCGTAGGAAATCTGAGTTTCCGAAAGATAGGCATCCCCGTTGCGGGCGGCGATTCGCCCGTTCGGTCCGAACCGAATCGATACAGCGGCATCGGCATATCCGCCAACGGTGCGTCCAGCCAGGGCAATCACGCCATCCATTGACCGCGTGGCCGGCACGACGCTGAATGTCGCCGTAAACACTCCGGTTTGAGCGGAGAACGCGAAATTCCGCCACGAAGTGCTGGTAGTGACACAAACCACAGCCGGCTGGGCAGATGAAATATCCAATTCGTCTGCACTGGAGACGGCGATGGGATTGGCCACCTCTGGGTCTGCTTCCTCGTCGGCGTAGTCGCCATCTGCGGTTGCGGAATCCGGTTCGTCGTAACCACCAGTTTCGGACGATGGACCGGCCGATGAGCCGGCATTTGCTGCGGCCGGGTCTGGTCCAAGATCGCCTTCCCCACCCAGTGATGGGCCAAGATTTTCAATCCAAGAGTCTGATCCGCCGTAGCCGGCAAGCTCAGCGGATTGACCGAAATCTGCGGCCAGCGCGTCTTCTCCCCCCGATTCCTGGTTCAGTTCAGCCTGGCGTGCTGCCTCGTGCATACACCCGAAAAACCCGGGTGCGCCAAAGACGGCAAAAGCCAGCAGCAAGGTGCACATTCCAGTGCATTTTAGGGTCAGGATTTTTTGGGGCTGCGTTTTCAAAGAGACCTCCATCTTCTTTTCCCCGGTGTTTCAGAGACAGCAACCCAGCGGAGCCTTCCACTCCGCATTGGGTCTACGGCTCGCGCCACTGGGCGGCGAACCGCTGCGTACTCGAGCCACCGAATCGGCGGGCGAGCCGATGTGGCAGCCGGCGGCAGCGTCCTTGACCTAGGATTCGGACCTGCAACCGTCTGACCGCGCCCTAAAGCGCCCACGTGCCGGCGAACCGGCGGGATAGAGGTGATTCCGACCGTTGCGGCGGTCGGAGCAACCTGGTAATTGGCCGGTTTCAGCGCCGGCCAGAAAAGTCCATCGAGCGGGTCGAGCGTGAAACTGATCGTTCCATCCAAGGTTCCGAAAACAGGTGCGCTGCGTGTGATCGGAGTATTACAGAAACAGCCAAGCAGCCCCTTTCTTGAGCTGCTTAGGATGTTCTCTGAAAACCTAAATACCCTTTTGTTTGCCTGGCACGGGCCGGGCCGGGAGCGCGTCATTTCGCGCCGGCGAGATTTGATATGCGAGAGCAGGCGCCCGCCCACGCGTTTCGGACCACGGCATGTGCAGGTTTTTTGGACGACCTGACAACCACGGGACCTAAGCATCGCTACCCCGGGCCCCCAGCAATCCTTGCCCCGGTCCGCACAGCCTGCTCCTCTTTCGCAAAGCCTCTCCCGGTTGCCCGTGCGCCTAACTCTGCGCCGTTCGTGCGGAGTTCGGGCTTTACTCCGGCAGATTACAAAGCGCTCAAGTGTATCCGACTCTAGGTGTCTTGGTTGTAAGCCCCCCTCGGCTGCGCAAGATTACAGCGCGAACCGCGTTCCTTGAGGTGCGAGCCGGGCGCTAAGTACCTTCAAACCTCGTCAACCGCCTCGAACCACGTCGACCATCTGTCCGATGGTCTGCTCAAATAGCGGCCAGCCCCCGAACTGCATTCCTAATGCCCGGATTCGATCCGTGTTAATCTCGTTCAACGGCTGCTTCTGCTCGCCCGCGATGTCGGCTGCGCTGCCGGCCAACTCACGGGCCGTCACCGCGACGTCGAATTCGGATATGTAGCGATCGTAGCAGTTGTAGACCTCGCCCGTGACGTTCTTCTCCTCGGTGGTGAGCATCAGGTCTACCGCGCGCGCCACGTCCGCCGCATGAACCTCCTTGCCTCCGCCGCTGACGGTAACCGCCTCGCCGCGCGCCACCCGCCGCACCACATCAAACCACTTCGATTCTTCGGGCGGATTGGCCAGCCCATAAACCCCCGTCGGCCGCAGCGCGCAAATCGGATAGCCCTGCCCATAGCCGTAGCTGCGGACGAACGCCTCAATCGCGGCCTTATGGGCCCCGTAATGGGTATATGGCAGCAGGGGATGAAACTCGTCCAACTCGCGGTCTTGGAGGATCCTCTCGTGCACCGCACAACTGGAGATGAAGATGAAGCGCGGCACCTCAGCCTGCCGGGCTGCTTCAATGAGCTCGAGCGTGCCCACGATGTTCTTCTGGGCGAACTCGATCAACGTCTGCTGGCTGCCCCCTGCGAAGCGCCGGCCCGGATGGTGCAGCGCGGCGTGCACCACCGCCGAGCAGTCGCGGACCAGCGACCGCCCCGGTTCGCGATCGCCTAATTCGCCGGGCAGCCATTCAAGCTGACCGCCCGCATCTTCAAAGCCGGACCGGTCGCTGCCGGGACGATACCAGCAGCGGCACTCGCGGCCTCGTTCGAGAAGCAAATTGACGATGTAACGCCCGAGAAAACCGGTCGCCCCAGTGACTGCCACGCGCATGCTTTCTCCTCTGCCGCGCAGAGCCTGTTTTTGTTCCGCTGCGCGGCGGCTAGCGGCTATTTTTTTGTTCCGCCGAGTGCGCTGAGAATTTCGCCAGGTTCCGGGAACCTGCCCGTCTCCGCCTTGCTGAAAATCAGCCGGCCGTCGGCCTTGACCTCGAACACGCCACCCGAGCCCTCGATAAGTTTCGGCTGGACGTTGAATTCACACTTAATCTCCGCCGCCAGACTGGCGGCCTTGGGCAGGTAGTTTCAAACACCGCAGTAAGTAATGCTGATGTTCATGGCGTCCTCCTGGCCTTTGAGTTACGGCCTTGCAAGGGATCGTGAGTTACGGCCTGGCAACGGATTGGCCGATAATAGCGCCGGCGTCCGCGCAGTGCAATCGAAGCTTGAGACGCGTGAGAGACCTACGGCGGCCAACGGGATCCCGGCCGGCGCCACCTTGACGCCCGCGGGTAAAGACGGTCACACTTTGCAGGTTGTGGAAAATTGAACGGCCGGTGCGCTGCCGAGAGCCGCGCTGGCGATGTCAAAAAAAAGGCCCGACTGGCGGCGCTGCCGCGCGAGCGGGCGGCCGAAGCTTCATAGGGAACATGAGCAAGCGGCCAATGGCTCAACGGGCGTGATGAAGCGGGCAGAGCTTCAAAAGGGAGCGTGAT
>JAAYXS010000726.1 GCA_012515775.1 Phycisphaerae bacterium | reverse complement strand
GTTCACGTCCCGGTGCAACACGCCGTGCTGATGGGCATAGTCGATCGCGTGACACACACTAATCAGCAGGCCCACGATTTCGCGCGGCGCCAGGTCGTTTAGAAGCACGTAGTCACTAATGGATACGCCTTCGATAAACTCCATGACGTAGTAGTGTCGGCCACGCACCATTCCGGAATCCAGGACCGGCACGATGTTCGGATGTCTCAGGCGGGCTGCCAGCTCAATCTCGCGTCGAAACCGTCTACGCTGACGCTCCGACGCCAGCCGGCCGTCGAGCAGTAGTTTGAGTGCGACAATCTGGCCGGTGTCCCGGCTGCGCGCCCGGTAGACCACGCCTTGGCCGCCAGCGTCAATACCAAACGCGTCTTGGCGGTTGCCTTCTGCGGAAGATATCCGCGTCCTCGTGCCCTCAGTGTTCTTCGTGGTGAATTCTTTCGTCTTCCTCCGCCCGCACCCGCTGACAACCGCCCGAAATCCCCCTAAAATCGCCTTAGGTGACCCACAACCACCCCCGAACGCATCACAATCGATCCGGCCGTCTGTCACGGACGACCCGTCATCCGCGGAATACGCGTGCCAGTCGCCGTCATCACCGGCAGCCCCGCCGGCGGCATGTCCCTCGAGCAGGTCGCCGCCGAATATGACGTCGCGCCCGAGGACATCCAGGCCGCTCTGGCTTATGTGACGGAACTCGTGGAATCGGAGCGCCACCTCCCGCTGGCGGGCTGAGACGTGCACTTTCTGCTCGATGCTAACCTGCCGCGCTCGCTGATCGCCGTCATTCAAACAGCCGGCCACACCTGCACACACGTGCGCGATACCGCCCTGGCGGCTGCCAGTGACGCCAAATCTCCGCCCACGCGCGAACCGCCGGGCTGGCGCTGGTACCACGCGACCTCGATTTTGCCGACGTACGCAACTACCCACCGGACCAGTATGCCGGAATTGTGGTGTTTTGGCTCCCCGAGACCGCAACCGCCCTCATGATCTGTCAAATCGCCGAGCAGTTCTTCGCACAGCGCACCGTGGTCGAAGCCCTGCCGGGACGACTGGCCGTGGTGGAGTTCAAACGTGTACGCCTGCGCCCGCCTTTAGAAGACTGATCGCCGCATCCGTATACCTGACTCCGCCACCGGCCAACCGCTGCACGAAGACAGCCGCCGCTGCGCGACGAAAGTCGGCCAATTGAGTGGAGCAAGGGGGTGCCCCGGCCTAGAATTGCTAGCCCGAACCGCGCCCCAGTCGCAGAAAGGTGCCCCGATGGCCGGAGCTCTGTGTAGCCGCTCGTCAGCTGTCAGGCGGCGCCCCGCCGGCGCCGCCGTACGGCTCCGATCGTCGTCAATTCATAATTCCGCATGCTTGCTGCGCTCTCTGTCCGCGCACGTTCAACATTGCCAAAGTAGGGGGGGTAATCTTGGCAACGTTGGCCACCTTCGCATGGCGGCGCCTATGCCTGACTTTTATAGGACACCCAGCACGCGCTTTGGCAACGTTGGCAATGTTGACTTCCGCGAACCCCGCGCCATACGGCCCGCCAGGCGGGCCCTGCCTGCTCCACTGTTCAGGGCCGCCATCGCCGGCGGGCCGGCTCTCGCTCCCTAGCTCCCTCGCTCCCTTGATCCCTGTTCCGGTTGGGTTGCGAACAGCGCCCGCGCTCTGTCATTTTGCATTCATCATTTGTCATTTGACCAGCACGCCCGTGGCCCACGTGCTCGGGTCGGCGTTCCAGCCCAGTTCGTCGTCCACCGTCAGGTGCTGGCTGCCGAGTTGCGTGTCCTTGATCTTGTAGAAAAACCCGATGCGCGGGTGCTCGGCCGGGTTCCAGCCGCTGAGGCTGGCGGCGGGGATGGCCAGCTCGACCGACCAGCCGCGGCGGCCGGCGCGGGCCGCGAGCTGGATCTGCGACAGATCGACCGCGGGCGGCGGCTCCTTGGCGCGGCTCATGCGGTGCAGGCCGATGAGCGGCTGATTGCGGCGCGGGCCGCCGCCGGTCGGCAGTACTTAGAAGAAGTGGCAGAAGCGCGTGGCGCGCTTCACGTCGCGCGTATCGCGCGTGTCGATGCAGATGCGCAGGCCGTCATGCTTCCACCATTGCGTCGGATCGCTGTGCAGCGGGCCGTGACGCTCGGGCACATCAACCGCGACGAAGAAGAACTCCGCGTTCCACGCGCAGTACACGTCCGCGAAGGGCGACTGATCCTCCAGCTCCACCAGCGGCGGCAGGAGGAAGTGCGGACCCCATTTGCCGGCGTCGCCATCAATGAGCGGCGGCCGCGCCCGAAAGCGGATCGGCAGCTCGAACTGAAAGAACGACCGCCGGCAGATCGACTCAATCATCTGCGTTTACCTTCACCATCTCCGTCGGCCTTCACCATCCGTGTTTCGCCTTCACGCGCTAGCCACGCCGCCGACACTCTCCAGGTAAGCCCGCGCGGCCGTGCGAATGAACTTCCGGAACCCCGGCGTATCAATCTCCTGCTTGTCGTGCACGTAGATGACGACCGCCTCACCGCCGCGCTGGCGCGGCCGGATGTCCACGCGCGACCAGTGGCCGTAGGTCTCAAGGTCGCCGCGCTCGTCCAGCGTTTTCAGGCCGAGCTGCCGGTCGAGGGCGCGCCATTCGAACGTGCCCGGCGGCACCAGGAAGCACAACTGCAGCAGCCATTCGTCCCCGGTGAGGACGTGCAGGAACCAGCTCTCCGCACCGTCGGCGGTAACCTCGACGCTGGCGCGCTCGTTCCAATTAGTCGGGGCAAAGCCGCCGTTTTCCTGCACGAGGTCGATCACGTACTCCAGCGCGGCGGCCTCCCAATGCTTGGGCTTGCCCTCGCGGCTGGTGCGCTGCTCCAGATGCCACTTGCGGCCGTCCACCAGCCAGTACTCCTGCACGCCGTAGCGCTCATAGTCGTCCTTCTTCGTTTCGTGGTCGTAGCGGCGCGAATCGGGTGAAATCACCTCGACGACAAGGTCGGGGATTTCCGTCACCCGGGCGCTGCAACGCGCGAACTTCTCGGCCGACAGATAGATGACATCGGGCCGGTAGACGAGATCTGCCGCAAAGCGAGCGTCGACGTCGTGGACGGCGTGCTCGAGCCCACGGCCGCGCAGAAAGGTGGCCAGTTGAACGAGAATCTCGCGCACGATCTCCTGGTGACGCATGCTCGGGCTGGGCGACATGGTGACGATTCCGTTAATCAGTTCGTAGTGGCACTTGCTCTCGGGCAAAGCCAGGAATTCGTCCGCGGTCATTCGCAAGCCGCGGTATTCGCCGGCGTGCTCAAGATTGGGTCGAATTATCGTCGTCACTCGGGCGTCTCCCTGCAAGCGCAGCCATTATACAGCCGGCCTTGCCTGCGG
Source organism: Phycisphaerae bacterium (assembly GCA_012515775.1). GTDB lineage: Bacteria > Planctomycetota > Phycisphaerae > UBA1845 > Fen-1342 > JAAYXS01. Next base: position 2,512 of record JAAYXS010000726.1, on the reverse strand, counting down.
CGCAGAGATTCTAAACGCGCTGTGTCGGGGGCGCAGGCCCGGTTTGTCCCCGTGCTTCAGGGTGATTATCATCCGGCGTTCGTATTTTTCAGCATTGACGGCCCCGAGGCGCGTTCCTCGACCGAGAAAGGCCAGCATGAATACACGCGATGATCGTGAGAACTCCGCCAAAGCCGAGACGCCGCGGCGGGACTTCATTCGCGAGATCATTGACGAGCACAACCGTACCGGCCGCTTCGGGCAACGCGTACACACGCGCTTTCCCCCCGAGCCGAACGGCTACCTGCACATCGGGCACGCCAAGAGCATCTGCCTGAACTACGGCCTGGCGGAGGAGTACGGCGGCAAGTTCAACCTGCGCATGGACGACACCAACCCTGAGAAGGAAGAGACCGAATACGTCAACTCGATCATCGAGGACGTGCGCTGGCTGGGGGCGGGCTGGGTTGGCATGCGTGAGGATGACCCGCGGGCCGGCGTGCTGTGGGCCTCGAACTACTTCGACCAGATGTACGAGTTCGCCATCGAGGCGATCAAGAAGGGCAGGGCCTACGTTTGCGACCTGACGGCCGAAGAAGTCAGCCGGACGCGCGGTACGCTGACCACGCCCGGCCAGGAAAGCCCGTATCGCAATCGCAGCGTCGAGGAAAACCTGGAGCTGTTCGAACGTATGCGGCGCGGCGAGGTGCCCGACGGGACCAAAACCCTGCGCGCCAAGATCGACATGGCTCACCCAAACCTGAACATGCGCGACCCGGTCATGTATCGCATCGTGCACGCCACGCACCACAATACCGGCGACCGCTGGTGCATTTATCCGATGTACGACTGGGCGCACGGGTTCGAGGACTCGCTCGAAGGCATCACCCACAGTATCTGCACGCTCGAGTTTGAGAATCACCGCCCGCTGTACGACTGGTTCATCGAGATAATCAACGAGGGCCGCACGGATGACGGCAGCGGGCCGTGGGGCAAGAAAATTCACCACCCGCAGCAGATCGAGTTCGCCCGCCTCAACCTGACGTACACCGTCATGAGCAAGCGGCGGCTGCTGCAACTCGTCAAAGAGGGCTATGTACGCGGCTGGGACGATCCGCGTATGCCGACAATTTCCGGCATGCGGCGGCGCGGCTTCACGCCCGAAGCCATCCGCGAATTCTGCCGGCGGATCGGCGTCTCGAAAGTGGAGAGCACGGTCGACGTCGCGCTGCTGGAGCACTGCGTGCGCGAGCACCTCAACAAGATCTGCCCGCGCGTCATGGGCGTGCTGCGACCGCTGAAGCTGATCATCGACAATTATCCGCCCGGGCAAGTCGAGTGGATGGAGGCGGTCAACAACCCAGAGGACCCGGCCGCCGGCACGCGCAAGGTCCCGTTCGCGCGCGAGCTATACATCGAGCAGGACGACTTCCGCGAGGTACCGCCGCCGAAGTACTGGCGGCTGCATCCCGGCAACGAGGTGCGCCTGCGTTACGCCTACTTCGTGAAATGCACGGGCTGCGATAAGGACCCGCAGACCGGCGAAATCACCGCCGTCCACGCGACCTATGACCCGGCCACCCGTGGCGGCGACGCCCCCGACGGCCGCAAGGTAAAGACGACGCTGCATTGGGTCAGCGCCCAGCACGCGCTGCCGGTCGAGGTGCGCCTCTACGACCACCTCTTCACGAAGCCGGATCCCAACGACGTGAGCGATGATGCCATTCGCGCCGCTGAGAGCGGCGGCAGCGCTGAGGTACAGGCGGTCGAAGCGGCCGCGGCGGGCAAGGACTGGAAGAGTAATCTGAATCCGAAGTCGCTCGAAACGCTCGAGGCGGCGTACGTCGAGCCGAGCGTGGCGGACGCGGTTCCCGGAGCGCGCTACCAATTCGAGCGACTGGGCTACTTCTGCGTGGACCCGGATAGCGGCGGACCGGGGGCCAGCGGCCGACGGCTGGTCTTTAACCGCACGGTAACGCTGAAAGACGAGTGGGCCAAAATCGCGAAGAAGCAGTAGAATTCTGGTGGCTTGCAGGTGACTCTTCTGGGTCTTGACCATGCGAGTGCTGAGTCAGACAGAACTTGAAAACGCCTTGGGCGAGGTCGTCAGCCGTCTGCGTGGTGCGCTCTCGCCGGTCGCGATCTACCTGTTCGGCTCGTATGCCTACGGCACGCCGCGGCGCGGCAGCGACATCGACCTACTGGTGGTCGTGGAAGACAGCCCGCTTGATGCCTACGCGCGCGATGCGATCGCCTACCGTGCCCTCGGCAGGATCCCCTTAGCTATAGACGTGCAGGTATATACGCGAGCGGAGTTCGAGGAACGCTCGGCTCTTCCAACGTCTTTCGAACGCACCGTGAGAACCAAGGGGAAAGTGATCCATGCCGCCTGAACTGGCCGAGCAGGCTCTGGTTGACGAAGGCCAAACGAGACCTGCGCGCTTCCGGCATGGCACTAATCGGGGCGTCAGAATAGTCCCCCCTTCAAGGCTCGCCGTCCGGCGTCGCCAGGGCGGTTGCTTTCGGCCCGCAC
>JAAYXS010000725.1 GCA_012515775.1 Phycisphaerae bacterium | reverse complement strand
GGTGGCCGGTATTCGTGCGTGGACGAGATGAAGGCCGTGGCCGCCGCCCAGCGTGCCCTCGAAGAAGCCTGCCAAAAGCAGGCCAACGTGCAGCGCTGGAGCCGCGTTCTGGACGAGGAGAGCTTCTCGTTCCAGGCTCAGACGCAGACTCTGCGCGTCGCGCTCCAGGCGGACATCCCTAACGCCCTCGCCCAACTCGACCAGATGATCGCCGCGTTGGAAGGATATGCGTCGGCCGCCATCCCACAGCAGCAGACCTCAACCGCGCCGCAGATGCCGGAAGAGACAAGCGCGGCGACCGACCTGCCCTCGATGGCCCGCACGCCGCCGGCCCCGCCCGCGCCCGGCGCCGCCCAATACGAGCTTCTCCACGCGCGAACTCCATCACAAGCTATACGCGACGCCACGCCCGTCACCGCGCCCGGCCCGCACGAGGTTGTCGCGAATGCCGCCGACAACGCCACGGCCGCTGTGCTTTCCGCCTGCGGCCTGCCCCAGACTCCGTGCGACGCCGACGCCAAAATCGTGTTGGCCCGCGGCGTCCTGCAATCGCGGCATGCGTACCTTGAGCGAATTGACAGCGCGGCACAGAACGACAGCGGCTGGTTCGTTGGATTCGCGGACGACACAGAAGCCGCGGCCTACGATGCGCTGCGCGTGGCCGATTTGCTCTCCCTGCGTCCAGATTGGGCCGCGGTGCTGGCGCTGCCGCCCGGCTGCCTCGTTACCTGCGACGGCCGGGAGCTTCAGGCCGTGTACGGCGCGCACGGCAACTTGTTGTGGTCTGCGAGGTAATCCATGAGCGTCACGGCCGGATTGGGCAAACTCAGGACTGCCGCCAAGGAGCTGCGGATGCAGTGGAACGAGGTGCAGGTTGAGTGGCACGACGACAACATGCGCCGTTTCCAGGCTAATCACATCGAACCGCTGTTCGTGCGGGTGCGGATGGTAGAATTAGCCCTGGCGCAGATGGCGAGCGTATTGGAAAAGGCGCGCCAGGATTGCGGATGACCGACTACGTGCCTGCTGTGTTTGTATGTGCTGGTATATGTGCGTGCTGTGCGTGTGGGCTGTGTATGTGCGTGTGTGTGCCACTGCTTGATACCGAAGCTTCAAGCAGTGCGGCTGTTTCAAGCAGCGCCGCATTCGCATTAGTATCGAATAACGCCGGGTGATTTGAGGATCATGCCACAAACCAGCAATCCAAGCCCGCCGCCCAAGCCAATCACCAACGGCGAAGCCTATACCGAAATCCAGCGCGCCGCCTTCCGCGAGCTACTGAACCTCTCGGCCGACACCGTGGCGCCGCTCGAAGCCGAAATCGAGCAGCGCTTGCGCCAGGGGTGCGCCGCCGCCGACGCTCGGCTGGCCGAACTCACCGCCAAAGCCGAGCACCGTCTGAAAGAAGAGCTGGCCGACGCGCAGCGCGTGCATGCCGAGCGCGTGCAGCAGGCGGAAGCCGAGTACACCGCGGCCGAAGAGTCTCTGGCCCGGCAGGTACAGCAAACGCAGGAGAACATCGCGGCGGGGTACCAGGAGGCCCAGCGGAAGGCCCAGCGGCAGCGCGAAGACAATTTGCTGATGATCGACACGGTCGCGCGGGCCACGCTGCAGGCGTTCGCCGACAAGCGCCAAGCGCTCGAGCGCGATGTGTCCTGGGGACGGAGCCAGTTGGAAGGCCTTCAACAACAGGGCCTCCGGGTCCTGGAGGAACACGAATACGACCTCCAGCGCGACCCGATCGCGCCCGTGGAAGAGCCCTGGGCCGGCGATGATCCCGCCGCCGAGTGCAAGTCGCACGCCGCCAGCGCCTCCCGATCGCTGGCTGCGATGCAAGCGCTGATGATGCCCCGGCTATTGGTCGGTCCCGCGGCCTTCGCCGGGCTCACTTTGCTCAACGTGGTCCCGCTGGCAGTTCTGCCGATTCTCGGATCGTTCGCGGTGGCGCCTGCCCAAACGCTGATGATTGCCGCGCCGATCGTTCT
>JAAYXS010000724.1 GCA_012515775.1 Phycisphaerae bacterium | reverse complement strand
TTGACCATGGTTGCTGAGTGCAGGTATGCGCTGACCGGCGTCGGTGCGGTCATGGCCGCCGGCAGCCAGAAATGAAACGGAAATTGTGCGGATTTCGTGAACGCTCCGATCACAATCAGGATTAGGGCAGGCGCGTAAAAAGGGCTGCCGCGCAGTTCGAGACCTGCCAGGGCGGATATTCGCGCGGCCTCGGCCAGCGGTTTGCCCGCCTGCGTGGCCGCGATTATCAGGAGCACGAATCCCGCCAACATCGCCAGCCCGCCGCCAGTCGTTACCAGAAGAGATTTCAGAGCCGCGGTGCGTGCCTCCGGCTTCTTATGGTCGAATCCGATGAGCAGGAACGAAAACAGGCTGGTCAGTTCCCAAAACACGTAGAGCGTGATCAAATCATCCGCGAGTACGATTCCCAGCATTGCCCCCATGAACGCCAGCAGGAACGCGTAGAACCGGCCCTGTCGGCGATCGCTGCCGAAGTACCCCGCCGAATAGATCAGAATCAGGACGCCAATACCGGAAATCAGTAGTGCGAATGACGCCGACAGGCCGTCCAGGCGTATCGCGAAGTTAACCCCCAGCCCAGTCGCCCACGGTGTGGCCGTCAGCAGCTCTGCGCCGTTCCAGGGCAGGCGTGTGGCCAGATAGAGCGTCAAGCCGGCGGGTAATAGTGCGAGCGCCAGGCCCGTAAAGCGGCCGAGCACGCGAAAGAGCAGCGGCGCCGCAAGCGCTGCCAGGAATGGAAGGAAAATCACCCAAGTCATCAGGCGGTGCTCGGACGGACTACGGAGATCGAGCGAGTCGCGCCGCCGCTGAACCGGCTCAGCGGCGCGCAATCACGCTGCTAGAGAGAGAATAGTATGTTACGCGACTGCTATCCGCGAGCGCAACGCAAAGGGAGGCGCCGTAGTGAGGCAGCTTCAAGGCAGACGCATCAGATTCAGCCCGGTCTGCGAGTCGTGTTCTTTCCGCAGTTCCCCCGGCAACTCTGTCAGGAACAATTCCAGCGTTGGGCGCACGTGACCCTCTATCAAGTGGCCGCCGCGGGCCTGGCCGTCGCGCGTCCCCAATACGACGTGCGCGTGAATCACCGGGCCCTCGTCTCCAAGAGCGATGTTCCCGACGATAGAGAGCAGCTCCACCTGCTCCGCAACCGGAATTTGCAGGTAACGCTTATTGTCGCAATCCAAATACCCCAGCATCGCCTTTTGAAGCGCGCCGATGCCGGTGAAGTGGCTGGCGCTCAGATGCTCGGCCTGCGCGAACGCTTTCAGCCCCTGCATTACCTCATCGCCGGTCGCGAACACCAGTACGTACGTGCGCCCCCCGCCTTGCTCGGTCAGCAATTCATGTTTCATGCGCCACCACCTGCCATCTTCCGGCACACCATGCCGCCTCAGTTGGCGGCTTAGAATTCTACTGGAAAACCTCGGCCAACGCTCGACGGCCGCGGCCGGAACGGATAGCAGAGTACAGCAGGACGCCGCCCAAAATGCCGGCCCCGAGTATCGCCGCGGCCCGCACATTCGCCTTGCGCAGGGCCGCCTTACGCGCCTGAACATAGCGGCGCTCCGGCCGCTCGCCCGCCGGCGGGCCCTCCTGTATCGCCAACTGGATCACCTGGGCCAGGTGCAGGGCCTCCCGGTCCGTTTCCTGCAATATTTGCTCGCGGCAACTGAAACCATCGGCGACAATGACCGCCTCCGGCGAGGCCCGACGAACTTCGGGTAGCAGCACGCGCTCGCCGCACTTGATCGAGACGTCGTAGTGGTCGCCGCGCTCGTAGCCGAACGCGCCGGCCATGCCGCAACAGCCGCTGTCCGGAGCGTTGACCTCCAGGCCCATTTTCTGGAGGACTTTGCGTTCGGCGTCCATGCCCATGACGGCTTTGTGATGACAGTGCCCGTGCAGCAAGGCCTGTCGCTGCATTCGCGGTATGCGGTACTGCGGCGCCTTCTGCTCGAGGAACTCGCTCAACAGCAGCGTTTGTGACCTGAGGCGCTTTGCGTCCTCGTTGTTGGGAAAGAGGTTGACCAGCTCATCGCGGAACGTCGCCGCGCAGCTCGGCTCCAGTACTACCAGTGGGCTGCCGGACTCGATCGCCGGCCGCATGGTCTGCAAAACGTGCCGCAGCCAACGTTTGGCCGTATCCAGGTAGCCGTAGTCGAACAGCGGCCGCCCGCAACACACCTTCTCTCGCGGCACCTCTACCTGGAAGCCGGCCTGTTCCAGCACCTCAACGGCCGCCCGGCCGACCTCCGGCTGAAAGTAGTTGATGAACGTATCCGGCCAGAGGACGACGCGCTCGGCGCCGGCGTTTCGCACCTGGCGCGCCGCGAACCACTGCTGGAATGACTGTGGCGCGAAGGGCGGAATCTTGCGTTTCGGCTCCATGCCCGCCGCCCACTTGGCGATCGCCCGCAAGCCCGGCGTTTGGGTCAAGAAGTTCGCCACGGTCGGCGCGTGGCCGGCCCATTGCGACCACAGGCCGATGAAGCCGAACGCCAGTGCGTGCCGCGGGCGAATGCGGCCTTCGTAATAGTGCGACAGAAACTCCGCCTTGTACGTCGCCATGTCTACTTGGACCGGGCAGTCGCCCTTGCAGCCCTTGCACGAAAGGCACAGGTCCAGGGCCTCTTTCACCGCCTCGCTCTTCCAGCCCTCCGTCAGCACGTCGCCGTTGAGCATCTCCCAAAGCAGGCGCGCCCGCCCGCGAGTCGAGTGCATCTCCTCGCGCGTGACCATGTAGCTCGGGCACATGGTGCCGCCTTCCTCGCGGCGGCAGTTGCCCACGCCCACGCAGCGCAGCGCGGCCCGGGCGAAGGAATGCTCGTCGGCGGAGTAGTGAAAGTGGGTCGCGGGGTCCGGTGGGTTGTAATCGGCGCCCAGCCGCAGGTTCTCCGTCATGCGATAGGGGTCAACGATCTTGCCCGGGTTCATCCGCCACTGCGGATCCCAGATCCTTTTGAATTCCTCGAAGGCGTGAACAAGCTCGTCGCCGAACATCTTCGGCAGCAATTCCGCCCGCGACTGCCCGTCGCCGTGCTCGCCCGATAGCGAGCCGCCGTACCGCAACACCAGGTCAGCCGCCTCTTCCATGAATGCTCGGTATTTCTGGATTCCCGGTGTAGTGTAGAGATCGAATGGAATGCGGCAGTGAATGCAACCCTGGCCCAGATGCCCGTACACTGATGTAGTGTATTCATATCGCTCGAGCAGCGCCTTGAAGTCGCGCATATACGGTCCGACCTGCTCGGGCGGCACGGCCGAATCTTCCCAGCCCGGCCAGTTGTCCGGGCGGCCCGGCACCCAGGCGGTTGCGCCCAGCCCGCTCTCGCGCACCTTCCAGACCATCTCCTCCTCCCGAGGGTCATCGAACAGCTTCATTGAAGGTGGCTGCGGCTGGCCCTTGAGCATCTCCATGGTCGCGCGGGCCTTTTCGTCCGCCTCGGCTCGCGTATCGCCGCCGAATTCCACCAGCAGCCAGCCGCCGCCCTCCGGCAACAGTTTCAGATTGGCCTCTTCCTTGCCGGCCTCTTGGAGCCACTGGTATAACAGGTGGTCCACGCCCTCCAAGCCGGTCGGCTTGTGCTCCAGAATTTCCATAACGTGCGCGCCGGCGGAGAAGATATCCGGGTAACCCAACACCAGCAGTGATTTCGCCGGCGGGCTGTGTACCAGGTGCACTGTTGCTTCCAGGCACACTACACATGTGCTCTCGGTTCCCACCAGGGCCCGCGCAACGTGAAAGTTACGTTCGGGCAACAGCTCGTCCAGGTTATAGCCCGAAACACGTCGCGGCAGCTTCGGGTAACGCCGGCGAATCTCGTCCGCATACTTGTCGGACAGATTCTTCAGCCCGGCGTAAATCTCGCCTCGCCGCCCCTCGGCGCGAATGGCCGCTTCCAGCTCAGCCGGCGGCGTCTCTCCGACCTGCATTCGCACGCCGTCGTACGTCAGTATGTCCAGCGCGTGGGTGTTGTCCGAAGAGCGCAGTCCAAACCCCGCATTGGCGCTAAGCAGCGAGTGTACGCCACAGGAATTGTTGCCCAACATGCCGCCCAGCGTGCAGTGCGAATGCGTAGCCGGATCGGGACCGAATGTCAGCTTGTACGGCGCCGCTGCCTTCCGTAAGCGGTCGAGCACACAGCCCGGCTCAACGCGGGCCAGTTTGCGGTCGGCATCGATCGCGATCACGTGATGCATATATTTGCTGTAATCGAACACTACCGCGACATTGCAGCACTGCCCGGCCAGGCTTGTACCACCGCCGCGCGACAGCAGCGGCGCGCCGTATTGCCGCACCACGTTCACCGCGGCGATCACGTCCTCGACGTCGCGCGGGATCACTACGCCGATGGGCACCTGGCGGTAGTTCGAACCATCCGTGGCGTACAGTGCGCGAGTACCCTTGTCGAACCGTACTTCACCGCGCACGCTGCGCCGCAGGTCGTTCTCCAAACCGCGGATGTCGACGCGCTCGGCGGCTGCGGTCCGCTCTTCACTGATCTGGCGCTCGAACCGCTGCGCCTCCATTTGCCGGCGCAACACCGTCAAATTCGCCATGGCACAACTCCTGTGTGATCGCCGCTCGGGCCGCGCGCGACGGCGAGGCCGAGCTGTTGTCAATGTCTCTTCGATCTTAGAATCCCACTGCCGGCCGGCCCTGGATAACCACAATGTAACTATGTAACTGCACGCAGTGGAGCGCCAGCAACAGTTGTCAGGCCGCGCGCCTGGCTATCATAGTCAGATGCCCGCTGCGCCGGGCCTGTAAGACTGTGGGAGCTGACTCATGTCGCGGGATGAACAACGTGTACAGGCAATTCGAGCCGCATTGGCTCAAGAGGGACTGGACGGCCTCGTGTGCTCTCTGCCGGCGCATGTGCTGCTGATCAGCGGCTATTGGCCGGTGGTGGGCACTAG
>JAAYXS010000723.1 GCA_012515775.1 Phycisphaerae bacterium | reverse complement strand
GAGTTGAAAGCGATTTTCGACAGTCTCAACCAGCCGGTGCTGGTGTTCAACGATTTGGGCAAGCCGGTGCGTGCGAATCGCGCTGCGTATGAGCTGCTGGCAGCCGACCCCTGCGCCCTGAATCCGGACGCTTACGTGCAGCTCTCAAACGTGCTTCGGACGCGGCACCTGGACGGTTCGCTGGTCGACCCGACCGACTTGCCGTCGCGGCGGGCGCTACTGGGCGAGACGGTCAAAGGCGAGCAACTCATGCTTACCAACGCCAAGGGCCGCGACATCATTATTGAGACGGCCGGAATTCCGCTGCGCGTGTCCGGCCGCTTGATCGGGGCGGTGGCCGTCTGGAACGACATCACGGAGCGCACCCGCATCGAGCGCGAGCGTGAGCTGCTCTTGGCTAGCGAGCGTGCGGCCCGCTGCGAGGCCGAGCACGCCAACCGCGTCAAGGACGAGTTCGTCGCGACGCTTTCGCACGAGCTGCGTACGCCCTTGAACGCCATCCTCGGCTGGGCCCAACTGTTGCGGCGTGGACGGCCCGATCCGGAGGACGTGAAGGAAGCTCTGGAGGTCATCCAGAGCAACGCGTTGGCGCAGAAACAGCTCATCGATGACCTGCTGGACGTAAGCCGGATGATGTCAGGCAAGATCCGCCTAAACCGGCGCGCGCTCAACGTTAGCCACGCCGCGGCCGAGGCGCTGGCCTCCATTCGCCCCCAGGCCGAGGAAAAGGGCCTGCGGCTGGAAGAAGCTATCGAGCATGAAGCCGGCTGCGTCCAGGCCGACCCGGAGCGCCTGCAGCAGATCCTGTGGAATCTGCTGTCGAACGCGGTGAAGTTTACGCCGGCCGGCGGCCAAATCCGCTTCGCAGTGGAACGGCAGGGGCAAAACGCCGTTTTGACCGTGAGCGATACGGGCATCGGGATTCGCCCGGAGTTCTTGCCTTCCCTCTTCGAACGTTTCCGCCAGGCGGACGCTTCCACGACACGCCGCTATCGCGGCTTGGGCCTGGGCCTGTCGCTCGTCAAGCAACTGGTCGACCTGCACGGCGGGAGCATTTCGGCCAGCAGCCCCGGTGAAAACCAGGGCACCACGTTTACGTTGACGCTCCCACTCATAATCGGACCAGTTATGGAATGCCCCGCCACCGCAGCCGGTGGCGGCGGCGACGACGGCGAACCGGAAACGACGCTGCAGGGCCTGCGAGTGTTGATCGTGGACGATTTGGCGGACGCGCGCGAACTGCTTTCGCGATTGTTCCGTGAATATTCGGCCGCGCCGATTGCGGTCGCTTCGGCCGCGGCCGCCCTCGAGCAGATTCGCAAGGCCCCGCCCGACGTTCTGGTCAGCGACATCAGCATGCCGGACGAAGACGGGTACAGCCTGATCAGCAAAGTGCGGGCTTTGCCGGCGGAGCGTCTGGCCCGCATTCCGGCCATCGCCGTGACCGCGTTCGCGCGCCCCGAAGACCGCAACCAGGCGATTCGCGCCGGATTCCAGGCGCACGTGAGCAAACCGGTGGACCCGGCCGAACTGATAGCGTTAGTGGCCGGTCTGTCCGGGCGAACGCCCCGCCGCAAGAAAGCCTAGCATCAGGGCGAACCGTTGGAGAGCACAAATTTCCGCTGAGGCGCTTGGGGAGGCACGCGCGGCGCGCTATCTGATGATCATCATCAGTTGGTTCAACAAATCGCTGGACACGGTGATCACGCGGCTGGAGGCCTGGAACCCGGTACTGGATGTCACTAACCCGATGAACTCGCGCGACAGGTCGACGTTGGAAAGCTCCAGCGCACCGCTCAGAACCGTGCCCGCGCCAAGTTGTCCTGGGGCGCGGATCGTGGCATTCCCGGAAGCGGGTCCGACTCCATAGCAGTTGTCGGCGAGCCCGACCAGTCCTTCCTCGTTGGTAAAGGTGGCCACCGCGACCTGGCCAAGCCTTTGCGTCAGGCCGTTGCTGAATGTGCCATAGATCATGCCGTCTTCGCCCACGCCGAAGTTCACCAGGGTGCCGGGCGGGAAGCCGTCCTGTTCGCTGGCGACGATGCTCGAGGTGTGGGTCGAAAGCCCGTTTACGCCGGAGAAGTCAAGGGTGAACGTCAGCGGGGTTGCGGCGCCCGTGCCGTCGCGGCTCAGTGTGAACTGGTTGCCCGTCGCGCCGACGAAGTTGCCTTCGTTGTCAAACGCTACCGTTCCGCTGCCGAGTACGCGTGAGCCGTCCCTGGCGTCCGGCGACTCGGCGTAGTAGCGCCAGACCGGCCCGCCGTTGGGTGTCTGTTCGAGGGCAAATGTCACGTTGACGGTCACCGGCGTGCCGAGCGAGTCGTAGGCCGTGAAGGACGTGAACACGCCGGAGCCATCGGCGGCAGCCGTTTGAGCAAACTGGAACGGCAGCGAAATCGTGGCGTTGTCGCTGGCGAAGTCGTTGCCGGAGATTTCGAAGCTGTTCTGCTCGCCGGCATTGCCGCGGATCACGAGTGCGCCGTTTTCAATCGTTACGCCGGGCGTGCCAGGCAGGCCGGCGTCGGTATTGATGCCCAGAGCGCCTTGCAGCCAGTTCGCGAAATCGCCCAGCGTCGTGCCGTCAACGCCGACCACGAACGAACGGGCGGGCAACTCGCGCTCGCCCTTGACGACGCCCGAGACCCTAATGGTATTGCCCGTGGCAAACAGGGCGGTGCCCGGATCGGCGGCGGAGAACAGGTTCGTGAGGGCCGTGCCAGCCGTCGCGGGGTTGCCCGCGCCGTCGACCAGCGCCTGCGACAAATGCTCAGAGCCGCGCGTGGCTATGGTGCCGGCCGCGCTCAGGTCCCCGTCCATGACCACGGTTGAGGTCGGCCGCGCCATCGAGGCCGTACCCAGCGGGATGGTGATGTCGGTCAGGACACCGGGCACGATGTTGAAGCCGCTGTCGACGCCGAAGCCCTGGACGAACTTGCCGTCGGTGGTGACCAGGCGGTTCTGCGCGTCCAGCGCAAATGAGCCGTCGCGCGTGTAGACTTGCCCGCCGCCGGCGTCGCGTAACACGAAGAAGCCGCGTCCGTCGATGGCCAGGTCGCTGGCGATGCCGGTGGTTTCGAGCGAACCGGGCGTGAAGTTGCGCTGCGTGGCGCCGACGTCCACGCCCAAACCGATTTGAATGGGGTTCGTGCCGCCAGTGGTGGCGCTGGGCGCGGTGCCCAGGGACATGGTGTGCGCTAACTGCGACTGGAACAGCGTCCGCGAGCCCTTGAAGGCGGTCGTGTTCACATTGGCGATGTTATTACCTATGGTATTGATCCGGGTTTGGTTGGCATTGATCCCGGTCAGCCCTGTATACATGGCGGTCGTCAGACCCATGGAACGCTCCGCTTGGTGGCTTGTGCTTTACTTCTGGAGTGAGGTGGCGGTACGAGGCTGCGGGTGCAGCAGACTGTCCAGCCACGACTGGATCGTGTCCGCGTAGGCGTTCTCACTGCTCGGCGTCGGGCGCTTGGCGGCAGCGGCCGCGTTCGTATTGGTCGTGTTGGTCGTATTGGTCGTATTCGCCGCGTCCGTGGCTCCCGCGTCGTCAGCGCACTCGGTCACTTTGGTGAGGTTGTTGGCACTGAGCATGGCGCCGTTGTCCAGCTCGAGCACCGCAGTGCCGTCAGCCGTGAAGCGGATGGCGGTAACCACACCGGACAGCAAGGCCGGTTCCCCACCGACGTTGAGACCGACGCCCTCAACGTACTTTCCGAGCAGGTCGCCGGCTCCCGCCGTGCGCTGCTGCTGCACGAGCTGTTGCAATGTCTGCGTGAGCTGGGCCGACTGCTCGATTGAGCGGATTTGCGAGACCTGCCCAATCATGTCGGAGGTTTTGGTAGGCTCCAGCGGATCCTGCTGTTGCAGTTCGGTCACCAGTAGATTGTAGAAATCCTCGCTGGTCATGCGATTCAGACCGGCACTCGAGGAGGAACCGCTGTTGGCGCTGGTGACGCCGTTGATGGCATTGGTTTGCATAGTCAGACCCACGCTCCGGCCAGCGCCCTGCGCTGCCGCCTGCGCAAGCCGCCCTCCCTGGCTGCTTACGCCCAGATGTTAACCCGCGGCTCCGCCGACGGTTCCGAATTTTCGTCGAGGGCCGCGTTCTGTGACGGGCCCGCCGCCGGGGAATCCGTTCCCGAGTGTTGCGGATGATCCGTCTCCGCTCCTGCGCCGCCGCCGGTTCCTCCGCCGCCGGAGTGTGGCGGCAGGTCAAAGGCCTGCGGCGCGGCCTGCGCTGCGGGCGGACGGATTTCGACGTGCTCCAGATGGACGCCACTCGCGTGCAGTCCGTCACGCAGCGAATCCAGATGTTCGTATAGCAAGCGATATGCCACTTGCGTCTGAGGCTCGACCCGCAGTGTCAAAGTATCGTCGCGCAGCCCCAAATGCAGCCGTATTGTTCCGAGTTCTGGCGGGTCGAGTTGTAGTGTCGTCTGTGAACGCTTCTGGCTGATCTGTGCGCGTAACACGCGCAAGATTCGCTCGAAGTTGGCGTCATTCTTGCCGGTTTGGCGCGAAGCTGCTTCAGGCCCAGAGTTCGCCATAGCCGGGCGCGCCACGTTTGCTTGTATGCCCGGAGCATTGACTGTGGCAGTAACGTTTTGCGTCGCCGGCGCCGGCTGAGCCGCCTTTGAGGCACCCGCGGCGGAATTGCCCGGCGCTGATGGCGTGAGCGCGTCGCCCGCTGGGGGTGCAGTTGTGGCCTGAGATGGGGGTAACGCACCAACGGCTTTGACCGCATTTGAGTTGGCGGACGCGGCAGCCGAGGCTGCGCCCGCTGGAAGCTGTGGTACGCCGGTGGCGACACCATTGGTTTGCGAGGGGGCTAGCCCTGCTCTGTCGGCCGGAACGACCGCGACCGAGCCGCCGGACTGGTTAGGCTGGGCCGTTCCGGCCGGCGCCCCCTTCGCCGCGGCTGTACTCTGGGGCGCTGCCGGTCCGTGCGGCTCGCCTTCGGCCCCGCCCTGGACAGCGGAAGGCGCGCTGGCGCGGCCGGCGGTGGCGTTCTCGCGGGCGGCCGCGTCGGCCAGCGTGCGCTGGAATTTGTCACGTTGCAGCGTGGTCTTCTGCTGCTCCTCGTTGGCGATCTGGCGCTGGGCAGCGCGACTGCCCGGCGCCATTTTTCGTTCCGCTTCTGCCGTAACCTCGGCGAACGTGGGACGGGCGTCGGCAGCGGCTGCGGCGGCCGTCTGGTTGGCCTCGGCACTCGCGTCGCGCTGCCGACGATCATCCTCCTCGCGTTCGGCCTGATGTTGTTCGCGCAGCGCTTGCGTTTTCGGGCTCAGGCTGGTGAGCCTGAGAAGGTGAGGCAGTAGCAGAAGCCCCGCGTGTCCCGCAATGGCGGCGGGCACAGTTGGGCCGACCGGACTAACCTGCATGCGGCACCTCTAGGGTGCGGCGTCGCCGGCAGTCTTCCTTGACATGGTGGCAGCGCCACTGGCTTCATAGGTACGTAGCTGCTCCAGCAGTTCGGATAATATCTTCTGTTCCTCAGGCGCCTTCATTTGCGCCAGAATGCGCTTGGTTGTGGCGACCTCGAGTTGCATGACGAGGGCGAGCGCCTCGGCTTTGTTCGTGCTCCAGAGCCACACCAGGTGCTCCTTGGCCTGCTGCGGGGCCAGCCCCGCAAACAGTTCCAGGTGCTTCTGGGCGGCCTCATTCACCACCTCACCCGTGACCTTCTGCTGCTCGACGGCCCAATCGGCCCGCTGAGCCGCAAGTTGCTCACGCTCGTTCACCAGGTATTGCAGTGTCTGGTCGAGCAGTCGTCTCTGAGCCTCGATGTCCCGGGCGGCGCGTTCCAGCAAGTGCGATTGCAGCCGCCGCTGCCGCCGAACGGCATCGATTTGCTCCAGCGACTGATCGCGGCCCACAGGCGGCTCGTCGATTTCTGCCGGCTGAGTGGCGGGCTGCGACTGTGGGAATTCGTCGAGCTCGCCGCGCACGACGGCGCCGATCCGTTCGAGGCGCGCCGCGTTCAAGCGGCCCGTGCCGAACAGAAAGGCCGAAAACCCTCCGCCGGCCAGCAGGGTCGCGATTGATACAATCGACAGCAGGTTGTACAGTCTGCTTAACACTTACTGTTCGTCACGATGCCAGAGTTCATACGCGGCCACTATTAATCACACGATCCAGCATGAGCCGCAAGATTCTGCGACAACAACTATGGGACCGCCGCTGTAAGGCGGGGGCCGGCGGAGTCGCCGGCCGCTTTAGTCTGCAACTGTTGTGCCAACTCGTCGGCCGCACTCTGCTCCTTGCGGTCGCGCTGGCGGCGGTACTCGTCCCAACGGCGCTGCCGCAACTTCTCAATAATGCGCGCTTCCTGCCGGGCCGCGTTGTACTCGGACTGCAATTGCTGCAGACGAGCCGTCATTTCGGCCCGCAGCAGCGTGCGTTGGGCGATAGTGGCCCGCAAATGAGCGATCCAGGTCCGGGTGCGCGCCAGGTCCGCGGGCTTGATAAAGGGCTGCTGCTGGTTCTGCAGGAGGCCGGCGTGCTGGGCGGAAATTTCAGCCCAGGTGGCCTCGTTGAGCCGGTCGAGCCGCGCAATATCCGCGCGTTGGGCGGCGACTTTGCGCTTTGCCTCGCGTTCGCGTAGCTTACGCACCTTTAGTAGTGTCTGCAGCGGAAACCGGAAGCGCCGCATATGGCCTTTCGTATAGTTCGGGGCCGCTTCTGCGCGGGGGCCGTTAGTCCTCGGTCGTTAGTAGTCCTTAGTCATCAGTTGTTAGTTATTAGTTGTTGGTATTGGCGGACTGCCCAACATCAGGAGATACCTCATTTCCCATTTTGTGTCCGCGTGTTCTTGCGCACGCCAACCTGCGCGGGCTTGCGCGGTGCATCGACTGCAGGGCCGGGGCGGCGCGCCTGGAGCTGCTGCGTCGTGCTCTGTATTAGCTGACCCAACTGCTTCAGAGCGGCCGCGGCTTGTGCGAAGGTGCAGCCACTGGTGCGGTCTTGCCGCAAGAAATCTTCGATGGCCGCGCGCGTCTGCACGGCCACGTCGTAATCGATATTGGCGCCCGGGACGTACGCGCCGATGCTGACCAGGTCTTCGATGTCATGCCAGGTGGCCAGCACCCGCCGGACCGCAAGAGCCGCGCTGCGCTGCTCGGCGTCGACCACGTCGTCCGCCACGCGGCTGATGCTGTTGAGGACGTCGACGGCCGGGTAGTGCCCACGGTTAGCCAGGCTGCGCGAGAGCCAGATGTGCCCGTCGAGGATGCCGCGAACCACGTCCGCCAAGGGTTCGTCGATGTCATCGCCTTCGACCAGCACGGTGTACATTCCGGTAATGCTGCCGGACTGCGTGCGCCCGGCGCGTTCCAAGAGGCGCGGCAGCAGGGCATAAACGCTGGGCGGATAACCCTTTGCGGTGGGCGGCTCGCCGGCGGCCAGGCCGATCTGGCGCTGTGCCATGGCGAGTCGGGTCAGCGAATCCATCATCAGGAGCACGTCCAGGCCCTGGTCGCGGAAGAACTCCGCGATGGCGGTGGCGTGGAAGCCGGCCCGGACGCGCAAGGCCGGAGCAACGTCGGACGTGCAGACCACCAGTACGCTGCGTGCCAGTCCGGCGGGCCCCAACTGGCGTTCGACGAAGTCGCGCACCTCGCGCCCGCGCTCGCCTATTAACGCCAGCACGTTCACGTCCGCCTGCGTGTGCTTGCAGATCATGCCCAGCAGTACGCTTTTGCCCACGCCCGTGCCGGCGAAAATACCCAGGCGTTGCCCGCGGCCGGCGGTGAGCAAACCGTCAATTGAACGGATGCCCAGGCCGAGCGGCTGGTCAATGGGGCGACGCTGCAGGGCCTGCGGAGCATCGCGGTAGAGCGGGTAGCGAATGTTTAGGCGTGGGGCCGGGCGCCCATCCAGGGGTTCACCCTGACTGCCGAGGACTCGCCCAAGCAGGTCGAAGCCGACCGGGACGCGCGGCGGGCCGGACAGACACTCCACCGCGTCATCGGGGGCGATGCCGGTGGCTTCGCCAAAGACGGAAAGCACAGTTCGATTGTTGAGTAGGCCGACGGCTTCGGCATGAATGCGGCCGGAGCG
>JAAYXS010000722.1 GCA_012515775.1 Phycisphaerae bacterium | reverse complement strand
TTCTGCGAGAAACAGTGCGGCGTCGTGAACCTACAAGCGCGGTTGCCTTTTAATTATGTCAGAAGGATACCGGGTACAACTGGAAGTCTTTACCGGGCCGCTGGATCTGCTGCTTTACCTGATCCGGCGGGACGAGTTGGACATTCAGGACATTCCCATCGCCCGGCTAACCGAGCAATACCTGGCCTACGTACACGTTCTGGAGCAGATTGACCCGAACGCCGCCGGCGAATTTCTCGTGATGGCCAGCACCTTGGTGGAGCTGAAGTCACGCGCCCTGCTGCCGACGCCGCCGCTGGAGCCGATGGAGGACGACGCGTCCGATCCGCGCACCACGCTGGTACGCCAGCTACTGGAATACAAGCGCTTCAAGGATGCGGCCGAAGAGCTGCGGCGGGCGGGCGAGGAGCGGGCGCAGCGGTTTCCGCGCAGCCCGGCCAACCTGCCCAAAGA
This sequence comes from Phycisphaerae bacterium, assembly GCA_012515775.1. Classification (GTDB taxonomy): domain Bacteria; phylum Planctomycetota; class Phycisphaerae; order UBA1845; family Fen-1342; genus JAAYXS01. The sequence goes on along the minus strand of JAAYXS010000722.1, from coordinate 1,554 downwards.
GCTGCAGGGCATCGAGCTGGAAGAGGCCCAGGTCTGGGACCTGCTGGAAGCCTTCGGGCGCGTGATGACGGCCATCGGACGCGGTCCGACGCAGCATCAGGTGCAATACGACGAAACGCCGATCGAACTTTACCAGGCCGAAATCGTCGCGCTGCTCGGGGAAGGGGTGGCCACGTTTCAGTCGCTCTTCGACGGCCGGTCCACTCGGGGCGAAGTCATCGGGCGCTTCCTGGCGATTCTGGAACTGATCCGTAGCGGCCGCGTGCGGGCCGAGCAGGATCGCAACTTCGGCACGATATACCTGTACCTGGCGGACCCGCGCGAACCGGAAGGGGAGGTTGAACCAGGGCCGGAACTCGCGGAGCCGGCGCCCGATGTGGGCCGGTCCGCCGACGAAGCGGGGCCGTCCGACAGCGAGCCGCGTCTGATCGCCGGCGAAGCGGGTCTGTCTGCCAACGACGCGCGTCCGTCCGACAGCGAAGCTGGGCCGTTTGCCAGCGACGCCTGGCTGTCCGACAGCGAAGCCGGGCCGTTTGCCAGCGACGCGCCTCCGTCCGCCAGCCAGCCAGTTCTTTCGACGAGCGAAGCGCATCGGGAGGCCAATGCGCACGAGTCTGATTCCGCCGAGTCTGATTCTGCCGACGCTGACGCGCCTGGCCTGGAGCCGGCGGAAGAGGCAGCCTGCGCGGGCGAGTCGCCGGAGACGCCGCCCGCGCCGGAACAGTCTACGACCATTGGCGACGGCATGCAGTCGGCGGCCGCCGAGTCTTGCGAAACCTGTTCTACGGAGCATTCCAATGAGCCAGACCAGTCAACGCTTGAAGGACCTTAACATCACCTTGCCGCCCGTCAGCAAGCCCGTGGGCGCTTACGTGCCCGCGCTGCGGCACGGCGACTTGCTGATGCTCAGCGGCCAAATTCCGCTGCGCGACGGCAAAGTGGCGTTTACGGACAAGGTCGGCGGGCCGGCGGGACGCACGCTGGAGGACGCCCAGGCCGCGGCCCGGCTTTGCACGCTGAACGCGATCGCAGTGGCGGCCGACGCGGCCGGCGGCGTTGACCGGATCAAATCGGTGCTGAAGCTCGTGGTCTACGTGGCCTCCAACCCGGGCTTTACGGACCAGCACAAAGTGGCCAACGGCGCCAGCGATCTGCTGGTCGAGGTCTTCGGCGAGGCCGGCAAGCACGCCCGGGCCGCAGTCGGCGTAGCCGAGTTGCCCCTGAATTCCACGGTCGAGGTGGACGTGACGTTCGTAGTTTCGTAAGCGCCCGAGGTTTCGGGAGGGCCCGGGGTTTCGCAAGCGCCCGGTCGCCGCACCGCAAGAGCAGAGCCGGGGCGTGTCGCCCCGGAATGTGGGGACAGAACGTTCGAAGGGATCCAGGGATCGAGGGATCAAGGGATCAAGAAGTGCGGCGAGCAGAGGCGGGGCGTGTGGCCCCGGAGTGCCGCCAACAACCTCCCTCCCTGCGCAGTTGTCCGCCCCGCGATTTGCGCCCACCTGATCCGAGCCCGAAGCGCTAGCTAGGGTAACCCGATCTCCTGATCCGAGCCGG
>JAAYXS010000721.1 GCA_012515775.1 Phycisphaerae bacterium | reverse complement strand
GCACAGTCCCGAGCATCCAAACATTTACGGACTACCTGACGCGGCTGATGAAGTACATCGACTTCATGAAGAGAATGGTGCCGCTGCATGACGACCTGTTCGACTTCATGTACCAGGCGTTGCCCGGCTATGAGAAAGTCGGCCAGCGCCGCGTGCTGCTGGCCTGCTGGGGCGCTTTCCAAAACCCCGACGCCTGCAACTACCGCTATGCAGACATGACTGACTGGGGACGAAAGATGTTCGTCACCCCGGGCATCGTCGTCGACGGAGAGCTTGTCACCACTGACCTGGTAGACATAAACCTCAACATCCGCATCCTTCTCGGCAGCAGTTTCTATGAGGACTGGCAAAATGGCGCGTTGCTCGTCCCGCACGACCCACTCGGCAACCCCGTGGACCGCCGCCACCCCTGGAACCAGACCACGACGCCCAAGCCCGAAAAACGCGATTTCCCTGACAAGTACTCATGGGTCATGTCGCCGCGCTGGTTCGACAAGCGCGGCGGCGAGCACCTCGCCATGGATACCGGCGGCGGCGCGATTGCCCGCCTGTGGGTCACCGCTCTCGCAAACCTGGTTGACATCGGTTACGTCAAGGCCACCGGCAACTCCGTCAAGATTCGCCTGCCGAAATCGGCCACCAAGCCCGAGGTGGAGTACGAATGGCGTATTCCAAAGTGGAGCAACGCCCTCGAGCGCGACCGGGCCCGTTCCTACTTCCAGGCCTACGCCGCCGCCTGCGCTTTGTACTTCTGCGAAAAAGCCATGGCTGACGTGTATGCCGGCCGCACCCAGACATGGGCGGATTTCAAGGTTCCGGACGAAGCCCTCGGCTGCGGTTTCCACGAGGCGACGCGTGGCGTCTTGTCGCACCATCTGGTGATCCGCGACGGCCTGATCGCGAACTACCACCCCTATCCCCCGACGCCCTGGAACGCCAGTCCGCGCGACGTCTACGGCACGCCGGGCCCGTACGAGGACGCGGTGCAGAACACGCCCATTTTTGAGGAGAACGGCCCGGACGACTTTAAAGGCGTGGACATCATGCGCGCGGTGCGCAGCTTCGACCCGTGTCTCCCCTGCGGCGTCCACATGTTCCTCGGCCACAGCAAACTGCTGAAAACACTGTCGGGCATTTGTTACTGATATGGAGTCAGGAGTCTTTTCCGCGGGATCTGTCTGATCGATGCCAATGGCCGGGCTCAACATGGCAACACCCATCAATCCGAGCGATCTCCGCGGTAAGCGCGGCGACACGCCCAAGAAGCCCTACCGGCAAATCCTGATCGACGAGATGACCGAAGGTCTGCACGCAATGCAGCGCTCGGTCACCGGCCTGTCGCTATCTGGACTCTCAGCCGGATTGGACATCGGCTTCAGCCTGTTCCTGATGGCGGCCATGCAGACGTTGGCCGGCGAGTACTTCTCGCAACCCGTGCTGCGCATGGTCAACGCCAACCTGTATGCGGTAGGCTTCATTTTCGTCGTTCTGGGGCGTTCGGAGTTGTTCACCGAGCAGACCACGTTGGCAGTCTTGCCCGTGTTGGGCCGGCATGCGTCGCTGGCACGGCTGGGGCGACTGTGGGCCATCATATACGTGTCGAACCTGGTTGGGGCGGCCCTGTTTGCCGAATTAACCGTGCTGATCGGGCCGCGCTTGCAGATCATTGATGTTGCGGCGCTAGGCGAGATCTCCGCGACTGTAACCGAGCATCCGGCGCTGGCAATTCTGCTCAGTGCCGTACTGGCCGGCTGGTTGATGGGGTTGATGTCCTGGCTGGTAGCCGCCTCGCGCGACACGATCAGCCAAATAGTCGTGGTCTGGCTGGTCGCCACGGTAATCGGTTTCACCCAGTTGCACCACGCCATTGTCGGCTCGGTCGAAGTGCTGGCCGGCGTGTTCGCGGGACGCGCCACACTCGCGTCATTCGGACACTTTCTGTTGTGGGCCACCGTTGGAAACGCGATCGGCGGAGGAGTCTTCGTCGCAGTGCTGAAATACAGCCACGCCACACGCGAGGAACCGGAAGATGTGGGGTAAAGAGCAGTTCATGAACATGGCCGAACCGGACGCGAAGTTGATGCAATCCATGCTGCGAATTGATGCCCTGCTGCAACGCGTCGAACAGCTCCCCGATCCGGCCGTTCGCGCGAACGTCACCGACATCCTTCACGGCTTGCTGGATCTGCACGGCCAGGCGCTGGCGCGGATGCTTGAAGTGTTCGGCCGGCGCGGTGATCAAGCCCAGCCGATTTTCGACGCGCTCGAAGCCGACCACCTAATCAGCGGCGTGCTGCTGGTGCACGGCCTGCACCCGCGCAGCATCGAGCAGCGCGTCCAGCGAGCGCTGCAACAAATTCAGCCGTACCTCGCGGCACATAATGGAGGCGTGGAACTGCTGGAAGTTACCGGCGAGCAGGTTGTCCGTCTGAGACTGGAAGGCGACTGCCGCGCCTGCCCCGGTTCCCGCGCAACACTGGACAATCTGATTAAAGAGGCCATTTACCTGGCCGCGCCTGACGTGGCCGCCATTGAAGTCGAGGGAGCGGCCCCCGACACAGAGGCCGCGGCGGCCTCAACGCCATCTAAGGGGCAGACCGGGCGCGAATGCCCACGCGTGGCATCGCCGTTTCCGCATTCATCCTTCAAAGCAGAGCAGAGGTCTTGAATATGCCTCCGAGAAAGCTGTCGTACAAAGATCCACCCCGGCCCGTGCACGTGTCGGGGACCAACAAGGGCGAGGAGCTTGTGCAACAGAAGGGCCGCGAGCCCGGCCGCAACGAGCCCGGCATTCGCCCTTATCGCACCGCGCGGGACTCCACCGGTTTAAACGCCGCCTCGCACGCGCCAATCGACGCGCGCATGCCGGAAATCCCGCCGGCCTGACCGATGGACGCACTCACGCCAGGTTTCAGGCTGGCGGAGCAGGATATGTTTGAGCAGCCGCGCACAGGAGCACGCATGCCTGATCTAGACTTTGCCGTTGAAGGCGCGAGTGTGGAACCATATGCGGCGGCGCCGCTGCTGCTCTTGAAAGTGCGCGCGACCGACTGCGACCCGCAACCGCTGCCGATTCACAGCGTGTTGCTGTACAGCCAGGTGCGCATCGAGCCGGCGCAGCGCCGCTATTGCCCAGCCGAACAGGCAAATTTGCGGGCACTTTTCGGGTTTCCGGAACACTGGCCGCGGAG
>JAAYXS010000720.1 GCA_012515775.1 Phycisphaerae bacterium | reverse complement strand
TTGTGGTATCATAAGGGCTCCGGCCAGGGAGTTGAGCCAGGGTCGTGCTTTTCGGGCAGGCAGGTGAATCTATTGGCACATCGCGGCACAGCCCGCAACGTGGCGGGGCTGCTGGGGCTCATCGTGCTGATGCTACTGGTGGGCACGTGCATGATGTACGTCCGGGAACAGCGGCGCTTCTGCCCGCTGCCAGACAATCCGGCGCGGGGTTGGCACTTGTCCGGTACGATTGAACGCTATGCCGCCGGGGATACGTATCTGAAGATCGGCCGGGCCGCGGACAGCTTCCAGCGGTTCGACGTCCAGCAGTTAAGGTTCGCAACGTATGCGCGGGAGGGGACGGGCGGCGTTACGGTGGAGGTCTACTGTTACGACATGGCCTCGCGCGCGCACGCGCTGGCGGCCTACCAATCCGAGAAATCGGCCGGCGCGAGCGCCGTCCCAGCCGGCGACGGCGGTCACCGCAGCGGGGCGAGCGTATCTTTTCTGCGTGGCAGCAGCTACGTTCAGGTTATTCCAATTCACTACGGTGAGGCGGACGAAGGGGATATTCGCACGTTGGCAGCGGCATTGGGCGGGACGAGGTAGGCGCAGCGGCGCGGGCGTGCCGCCCGCCTGACGCGCTACACGTTTCGGGCAGCCCACTCACCTGGCGGCGCGGCGCGTGTCAATACTGATGTGCACGGTTGGGTTTTGGCATTTTGGCCGGCCCCGCGTGGCCTACAAGCGCAGCGACCGGGGTGCCGGCGGCGAGGAGAATGAGCGTGACAAGCAGGCTACAAAAGGCGTTGATGCTGGTCGTTTTACTGGTGGGCGTGGGTAGCTTGACCGCCTGCGACGAGGACGACTGGGAGGATTATTTTGAGGATTGGGGCGGCTGTAGTTGCGGCTGCCGTTACGATGACCGCTGTGGCGGCGGCCACTGGTACGAGTTCTGGTATTGGTAATCGGAACGATTTAGAAATCCAGCAATCCGGGAATTAGGGGACGAAAGACTCCACCGCAACCGCGGGGAGGATTTACCCGCTCCGGGCAAAGCAGAGCCGGGGCGTGTCGCCCCGAAATGCCGCCAAGAGCCACCGAACGCGCGTAGTGCCCGCCCCGGCGGCCCCGCGGCACGCCCTCGTCCGCCTACCGCCGATCCATCAGTGCTGGCGTCCTATCCATCACCGTCGGCGTATTGCCGCGGCTGGGCTTCGTCCATTTGCGGCGGTATCATGATGACCGTGCCACGATGCCCACCGACCCGGCAATGGTCGAAAGCCAACAAAACGGGCCATACAATGAAACATATGCTGACCCGCCCGGCCCGGCGGCCGTTTACACCTTGAAACCGCACACGGGAGCTAAGACCGATGCAGTCCAACGGCATAAAGAACGAAACGCAGTTCTCCGTGTTCCTCGTTAACAAACCGGGCATTCTGGCCAGGATCTGCCAGCGTCTGGCCGATGATCGCGTCAACATTCTCGCCCTCAGCATGATGGATTCGACCGAACACGGCGTGCTGCGCATGGTCGTAGAGGACCCGGCCCGCGCCCGCCAGAGCCTGGCCGAGCTTGACGTGCCCACCACGGAATCGCAGGTGTTGGTGGCCACGCTCCCCAATCGCCCCGGCTCGTTGGCCGACGTGGTCGAGCGCCTGTCGGTGG
>JAAYXS010000109.1 GCA_012515775.1 Phycisphaerae bacterium | reverse complement strand
TGCGCCGTCGCGCGCCTCCAAACTACGCAGCCGCCAGTGCGCCCCGCTCTCCTGACCCTCTGACGCCGGCGGCCGCGGCGCGGGCGGCTGCTGCTCCTTACCGAGCAGTTCGTTCCAGCCGGCAAACCCGCCCCCCGGGACTTCCCGCAACTCAACTTGTGGAGAATCCAGAACCAGCCGCGAGATCTCCACCGGCTGCCCCGGTCGAGGCACGTACGGCAGCTCCAGTGCCAGGCTCGGTACGGTGAAGACCGATTCTTCGCCGGCACGCATTTGCAGGTTCTCGCCGGTGATGTTGACCGGTCCCTCGGGCCAACTTCCTGCCGCGCTCAAACGTGCGAACGGCCAGACGGTGTCGCGGTAGACTACGTACCCCTCGGTGACCTCGACTTGCGCCTGCGCCGTGGTTTGCGCCGGCGCAGCTAATGGAACGTGTACCTGCACGCCGGCCGTCAAGCCTCCGAACAGTTGCTCTGCCGGCAAGCTCTTCCGCATGCGGGGCGAGAGTGAAGCATAACCGGCCTCTGTCAGCTCGGCCTTCAGGTCCAAACGCTCAATGTCCAAATCGAGCGTGCGAGCATTGAAGCGCCCGTCAAACTGGCTTGTCAGAAAAGAAGGCACATCAAACGTGCCCTCAATCTGCCACGTCTCGGGTGCGTTCTGCGCGCGTGAAGGATGCAGCGTGGCGTTAAAGCCCTCTACGACCAGCGGCTCGCCGGCCCGGCCTTCATAGAGAACGCCGCCATTGCGCACCTGCAACGTCCCCAGCGATACCTTTTCCAAAATTCCTTGCACGACCTCCGCGGCGGGGCGTGCAGCGCGTTCGGCATCCGCGGCCAATCTGGGACCGCGCCGCGCGGAACTGGTGCGTAAATCGCTCCAGCCGGCGTAGCCGCCCTTTCCGTCGCGCCAAAACGCCAGACGTGGCGAATCGAGTTGCAGTTGCTCGATGCGCAGCGGTTCGCCGGCGCTGGGCAACATCGGTAGATCAAGCGCAACGCCGTCGGCCGACGCGATCGTCTCTCCGCCGGCCATCATCGCAAACCCAAACGCCGACAGATGAATCGGGCCCTTCGGCAATTGCGCGTCAACTTCAATAGACTTGACCGGAAAAGCCGCCCCACCGTACGCGAACGTCCCGTCCTCCAAGCGCGCCCGCACCTGAACTTGTGATTCACCCGGCTTGCGCAGCGGGATTTGCCCCTCTGCTTCAGCCGTGAGCGCACCCTGCACCGCGTGCGCCCGCAGAAGTCTCTGCAGTGCCGGCGGCAGTGTATGGTATTGCTCTTCGCCGAGCGCCAACTGCAAATTGAGCTTGGCGAACTCCAGGAGCGCGGTATCCAGATTTATTCGCCCGTCCAGTTGAAGGCGGAACACCGGCGCCCGTTGCAGTGTGCCCATCAGCCGATACCAGCCGGGGCTTTCTGCGTCCGGCGGCGTATCAAGCGTCAGGTCAATCCCCGGTAGCGTCATTGGCGCGCTGTCGTCCCCCGCGTCGTCGTACGTGACTTCGCCATTGTGTATTTCTACGTGCCGCAAGACCAGAATGTCGCTGAAGCGCCGCCCCGCCGGCACCGTTTCCGGCCGCCGCACAGCCTCGCGGTTCAAAAAGTCCGTCCAGCCCACCAGCCCCCCCTTTTCCTCCGACAAAAACAGCAACTTCGGCCGCTCGAATTCCACCCGCTGCACCTGAATCGGCTTGCCGCGGTGCGGCACTTCCGCCAACTGCAGCGACGTGCGGTCGACCGACAGAATGGTCTGCGCACCCGCGCTCAGTGAAAAGCCGGAAATCAACACTGTGCGGGGCGGCTGATAGTGCAGAGCGGCAAATGCGATCCGCGGTTGCACGTAATTCTGCACGACCGCCACGATCTGCCGCCCAATCCAGTTCTCCAATTCGGCCGTCTTGCTGCGCCCGAAGTGCGTCCAGATGCTTACAAAGCCGAGCAGCAACACGACCGCGAGGGTGACCGTACCGATGATTATCCAGCGCCTCATGCTCCACCGCAGCTTTTTTTGAGCTCAGGCCCAGGGTCGGCGCAGGGCCCAACTGTACCGCTGTGCACACCACTCGCTTGCACAGCACTCGATTATCGCTGGTCGCCGCGTAATCCCGGCTTTAAAGCGCGCAATCAGACGATATTCATGGAATATTTGAATTGCAAGCCAGGGCGAACCGCTTACCATTCGCCGCCCCCCGATTCGCGCCTCAATCACCCGGGCGGTCCATCCTCGCTGAGCACGTAACCCGTCCCGATGATCGTATGGATGAGCGGCTTGTCGAAACCCTTGTCGATCTTGCCGCGGACGCGCGAGACGTAAACCTCGATCACGTTGCTTTCTTCCTCAAACGCCATGTCCCAGACCCGTTCGCCGATGGCCGAGCGGCTCAAAACGCGATTGGGGTTGCGCATGAAGTACTCCAGCAACGCGAATTCCTTGGCCGTCAGATTGATCGGCTGGCCGCGCCGCGTGACGCGCCGGCTGACCAGGTCCATCTCCAGCTCCGAGAAGCGCAGCGTGCCGCCCTCCGCCGGCTGGTGGCGGCGCAGCAAGGCGCGCACACGTGCAATCAGCTCCTCGAGGTCAAACGGCTTGGTGAGATAGTCGTCGGCCCCGGCTTCCAGCCCCGTAACCTTGTCGCCCGTCGACGACAAGGCCGTCAACATCAGAATCGGCGTCGCGATCCCGTGCCGCCGCAAATTCCGGCACAACGCCACTCCGTCGTGATCGGGCAACATGAGGTCCAGTATGATGCCGTCATACGACTTGCTGGCGGCCAGGTCCTCACCCTCGTGCCCCGAGTGCGCCACATCCACCCCGTAGGCCTGCTCGGTCAGACCCTTGCGGATCACGTCGGCTAACTTGGCATTATCTTCAATGACGAGAAAGCGCATGCGGCCTCCTTAAGGGCTTCCTCTGCCTCATGCACGCCGTCCTCGGCTTAGTTCGGCACGAACCATTATGCTGCGGTGCGAGGCTTGAGTCGTTCCCCTGAAACTCACCTCCGCAGACTGATCCTAGTTTCTCGTTTCGCGCCGATGCCGTCAAGGCACCAGCGTCCCAATAGCCTTCCTCCTGTTGAGGTGACCGCGATTTAATCCCGTCTCCATTATGCAATTGCCCGTTCCACCTCCGCGGTTGTTTGTTACGGCTGCCTTCGTCCGCGACGTTGCTTGCCGCTCATGGCGTCCGTGTCCCTCATGCAACCTCGTCAGATCTGGCCGCCCACATCGGTCGGGGCCGGCTCCGGGGCGCCCTCAAAACCGGAATAGGCAGCCTCGGGCCGGATTTGTTCTTGAAACGCGCTCGCGGCTCGCGACACTAACCCGCTGGTGACCAAGCCGACCAGGCTCTTCCGCAACGCGGCTCCGACGTCTCGTACAAAAGGCGACTTTTGAGCCGCTTTCTTTCCCAGCTCCACAACCTCCGGCTCAACTTCTACCCGATGCCGCGCTTTCTTCCGTACTCCCCGCGCCAGCAGCGCTCCGCCGAAGCAGGCGACCAGCGTTGAAGCCACCGGGTATTGCTGAATCCACAGCCGTGGGTCCACCAGGCGACGCGCGTCCTCTTTCAACTGCGCCCGCGCCTGCTGCATGGCCCGCTTGGCCGCACGGATTTCCTGGTCCAGGAGCTCAGCTTCAGTGAGCTGCTCGGGCGGCCGAATCGACATCTCGTCCGATTCGTGCCCGCTCGTTCCGCTTGATTGTTTCATACTTCTCAACCCTGGCGCGCCGCAGCTTCGCCTTCATCGCAGCCAAGACTATCAGAACCGTGACGCCCATCAGCAGCAGCAGTCCTCCTCCCACTATTAACTGACCTCCCCACAGATTTCCGCCCAGCGCCACGCCCAATCCGCCGGCAAAGCCCTGCAGCAGAAGAACGATACAAACTATCGCGGTCGCCAAACCCAGAACCCCCAGCGCGCCGA
>JAAYXS010000719.1 GCA_012515775.1 Phycisphaerae bacterium | reverse complement strand
CTGCGCGATCTCGACTATGACTTGGTTCGCAGTTCCTGGTTCGGGGACTACATGGACCCCAGCACGTTCTTGACCATGTTCACTACAGATGATGGGCAGAACTTCACGGGCTGGTCCAATCCTAATTACGACCACTTGATCGCCTCGGCCGCAGTGGAGGCGGACAACGAACGCCGCTACGAGCTACTCTCCGCGGCCGAGCAGCTTCTGTGCAACGATTGCCCCATCCTGACGGTCTTCCATCGCCGCGGCAATTTCGTGTTAAACGAGCGCTTTACGGGTTTGAACGATCACCCGCGGGACTTGATGCCACTGCAGCGCGTCCGGCGGAACCGCTGAGCCGCGGCTCCCCCTCGAAACTCGATACTTCGCTTAACGCCGCGCCGCTCCAGTAGTCAGCGCGCCAGCTTCCTGCGCAAATCCCAACTTGGCCGCGTTCTCCCAGTACAGCTTCCGCAGTACCTGCGTGGGCAAATCAATACCTCTCAGCCGCGGAGCCGCCGGCGCGTCGGGGTCTTCGATCGGGCTTTCGCCGTCGTAGGCGGTCTCCCACATTGTCCGCTGCGCCCAGTACCGGCTGGCATAATGCTGAAAGTCATACTGGTCGGCCACGACGAGGTCGCTGCCAAACAGCAGCCGATCCGGATGGGCCAGGAACACGTCGCGAACGGCGGCGGGTCGAGCCGCCACGCCGCGAACGATCCATTTCGTGGCACTGGTGTCGAGGTAAAGATTGGAATGGCGTGCCAGCAAGTCGTTCAGAAACTCCGGGTCTTCAATGCGCCCGCCCATATGAGCGGCAATCACGAAGCGCGGCGCGACCCGCTCCAGGAACCACTCCAGTTGCGGGTACTGGTCCGCCTTCGTCCCGAAGCGCCGCGGATCATCGTACCGACCGCCCGGAAGAAACCACTCGTCCGGATCGCCGACGTGAACCATGAAGTCGTACCCCAGCTCCAGCGCGCGACGAATGACCGGCTGGAAAAACTCGTGGTCCAACGTCAGGCCGAACTGCGCGCGCATGGGCGGCGCTACCCAGAACTTCATGACGCGGGCCCCCAACTCCCAGAAAGCAACCAGATCGGCCAGCCAGCTCTGCCGAAAACTGTGCGACTCTTCGAAACCGCGCCACTGCGGCACAGCTATGAAGCCGATTCGGTCGCCATGCTCGGCCTGCAGCGCCCGTGCGTCCTCCATGGGAGACATGGAAATAATGCGCTCCACGCCGTACAGAGCCGCCGCTTCGAAAAATGCGGCGGCGCTGCGGCTCAGGTGCACGTGCGAATGTACGTCCAGTATTCGCATCTCCGGCGCGCGCGGGGCCGGCGGTTGGCAGTAATTCAAGCCGAGCCGATTCGCCGGGTGTCTTTTGTCCGGCCCATCGTGGCGGTGAGTACGCTGCACCATGGCACTCCCTTGCATAACCTGTCAGGGCCACAGAGCCTTGGCCAGGTTACGCGATTTTATTGTTCGCTGTAGAGGATTTCCGCGTGCGCAGTGATTCGTCAAGTCGCTCAATCCGAGTCAGCGACTGCGCTG
>JAAYXS010000108.1 GCA_012515775.1 Phycisphaerae bacterium | reverse complement strand
TAGGCCAGATTTCGCCCGGCGCGCCGGTCGCGGCGACGGCTCGCCGCAGCGAGGTCGCGTCGTTCCAAACGCCACTGAGCGTGTTTTACCGCGCCCGCGGCAGCGTGCAAACGCCGCGGGGGCGGCCTAAGCCCGCAAGCACCACTGAGGTCGGACCGCCCGCGCTCCGGCTACCTACGCGTCGGCAGAGCCTCAGCCTCCCCCTCCCGGCCGGCATCGTGAGGCACGGCCGGGCCACGGGGGGCGGCGGGGTCGCCGATGACCACGTTCTGCGGCGCGCCGCGCGCGAAGGCCTCGATGTTTTCGCGCGTCACCTCGAGAATTTGCTGCACAGCCTCCTCCGTGCAAAACGCGCTGTGGGGCGTGACGAACACGTTTCGCTGCCGCAGCAGGATGTGGTCGGCCAGCAGCGTCTCCAGATCGTGCTCGGTACGTATCGCACGGTGCAACAGCTCCGCTTCTTCGCGCATCATGGGCTCTTCCGGCAACACGTCCAAGCCGGCTGCCCGGACCTTGCCCGCCGCCAACGCTTCCATGAGCGCCTGCACGTTCACAATGCTGCCGCGGGCCGTGTTGATCAGCACCACTCCTTGTTTCATCCGCGCGAACTGCTCGTGGCCGATCATGTCCCGGGTCTCAGGCGTGTCCGGAACGTGCAGGGTCAGCACGTCGGCCGCTGCGAGCACGTCCTCGAACGGGCGGTATTCAAAACCTATGTGCACGGCCAAATCCGGTCGCGGCCGCACGTCATAGGCGAGCACCCGCATGCCGAAGCCGCGGGCGATACGTATCACGTGCAGTCCGATGTTGCCGGCGCCGATCACGCCCAGCGTGCGGCCGTAGAGCTGGAACCCGCGTAGCCCGACCAACGAGAAGTCGCCCTTGCGCGTGCGGTCGATGGCGTCATAGAGCTGGTGACTAATCGTCAGCAACAGGCCGAAAACGTGCTCGGCGACAGTCCGGTCACCGTAGCTGGGCACGTTGCTGACCAGAATATTGTGTGCCTGGCAGAAGGCCGCATCGACGTGATCGAAACCGGTGGAACGGGTGCAAATGAATCGCAAGTTCTTGAACCGGCTGAGGACTTTCTTGTCCAGCTTAGAGTAGATGAAGGTGCAGATGACCTCGGCGTCGGCGTAATCGGCGGCATTGGTTAGATCGAGGCGGCGGTCCGTATAGCGCACGTCGAAATCCAGCGCCAGTTGCTCGAAAGCGACGCGTTCCCACGACTCCACTTCGAATGCGGCGATTTTCACGCGCGTCCCCGACAATGATTTTCACGGCAAATTTGGAGCTTAGGCGCCGGCGTTTACGACGAAGTAACGCCGGGATGAAATGTCCGTAAATCGAACGCCCGCCGCTAGCGTAGCAGCCCGCGTTGCCGCAAGTACGACATCACCAGCACGTCAAACGGCACGCGTGTACCGGTAAAGAGGTAAGTAATGCCCCGCCGCGTGCAGTGCTCTTTCAGCTCACTGCAGTAAGCCTGGAGATTGGCTTTGTACTTGTCGAGCAGCGGCTTGCTGATAGTGACCTCGGCCGTGTCGTCGTCCTCCACGTCGCGCAGGCGCAAGTCGCCCACCAACGTCGGGTCGATTTCGTCGGGCGCCAAAGTTTGGACGACGTAGATATCCAGGTCGCGTGAGAGCAGGTAGCGCAAGCCGCCCGCGTACCCGCCTTTGTCGAGAAAATCGCTCAACACGATGACCACGCCCTTGCCCTTGTGGCGCAGGGCGAAATGCCGGCCGACCGCCGTAAAGTCCGACGTACCCTCGAACGGCAGATCGCGCAGGAACGGAATGACCTGGCCGATCAGGCGCCGCCCGCGGATGCCGCGCATTTCGTGTACCAGCTTGCTGGAGTAGCCGTACAGGCTGAGCCGGTCGTAGTTGATCAGCCCGATGTAGGCCAGGGCGGCCGCGACCCGCTTGACGTACAGCCCCTTGTGCGGGTCGCCCCAGTCCATGCTTTTGGAAACGTCGAACAGGATGCTGACGTTAAGGTCCTCCTCCTCCATGAACAGCTTCAGCAGCAGGCGCTCCAGACGGGCATAGATATTCCAATCCAGGAAACGGAGGTCGTCCCCGATCACGTAGTTGCGGTAATCGGCGAATTCGACCGACTCCCCCTTCCGCTTGCTGCGGCGTTC